>DATBYI010000752.1:0-26207 GCA_036513815.1 Solirubrobacteraceae bacterium | reverse complement strand
GCAATGATCTGAGGGGCCTCGCGCTCGCGGGGCCCCTCAGGAGCTCTCACCGATATGGGCCGTTACATAATCCGCCGCCTTCTCTGGGTCATCGTGCTCCTGATCGTGGTGAGCGCGGTGACGTTCATCATCTTCTACGAGCTGCCGTCGGCGAACCCGGCGGTGCTTCGGGCCGGGCGCTCCCCGAACCCGGCGCTGATCGCGGCCATCAGCAAGAGCCTGGGCCTCAATCGGCCTATCTACGTGCAGTACTGGCTCTACATGAAGAACATCATCCTGCACTTCAACTTCGGCTACAGCTATCAGTTCTCGCAGCCGGTGCGGACGATGATCTTCCAACGCCTTCCGGCGACGATCTCGCTCACGGTCGGCGCGGTGGTGGTCTGGCTCTTGATCGGGCTGCCGATCGGCATCCTCTCCGCGATCCGCAGCCGCAGCGTGCTCGACCGCACGGCGATGGGCGGCGCGCTCGTGGCCATCTCCGCCCCCTCCTACTGGCTGGCGCTGGTCAGCCTGTATCTGTTCGCCAACGACATCGGCATCATCAAGATCTTCGACGGTGCCGGTACCTACACGGGGCTGACGGCGAATCCCGCACGCTGGTTCGGGTCGTTCATCTTGCCGTGGCTGGTCCTCGCCGCGGCCTTCGCGGCCTTCTACTCTCGATTGCTGCGGTCGAACCTGATCGAAGTCATGTCCGAGGACTACATCCGCACGGCCCGCGCCAAGGGCCTCTCCGAGCGGCGCGTGATCCTCCGCCATGGCGTGCGGGCCGCGATCACGCCGATCGTGACCGTGCTGGGCCTCGACATCGGCGCGCTGCTCGGCGGCGCCGTGCTCATCGAGACCGTGTTCAACATCCCCGGCGTCGGCCGACTCGCCTACCAGGGGATCGAAAACGCCGACCTGCCGGTGATCCAGGGCACGGTGCTGTTCGGAGCGTTCTTCATCGTGATCGCCAACCTGGTGGTCGACGTCGTGTACGCCTTCCTCGACCCGCGGGTCCGGTACTCGTGAGCCCGCTGCTCGAGGTATCTGACCTGCGCGTCGAGTTCTCGACCGAGGACGGCATCGTCCACGCCGTCGACGGCATCTCCTACGCCGCCGAGAGCGGGCGGACTCTGTGCATCGTCGGGGAGTCCGGCTCGGGCAAAAGCGTCACGTCGCTGACGACGCTCGGGCTGACCCGCGGCCGGAACACGCGCGTGAGCGGCCAGATCGTGTTCGAGGGGCGCGATCTGCTCACGCTGTCGAACGACGAGATGCGCTCGATTCGCGGCGACGACATCGCGATGATCTTCCAGGACCCGCTCTCCTCGCTGCACCCGTTCTACAAGGTCGGCACGCAGCTGGTCGAGGCTATCCGAACTCACCAGTCGGTATCCAAATCGGCCGCCCGCGGTCGTTCCGTCGAGCTGCTGACGATGGTCGGGATCCCGGATCCCCAGCGCCGCGTCGACCAGTTCCCGCATGAGTTCTCCGGCGGCATGCGCCAGCGCGTGATGATCGCGATGGCGCTCGCCAACGAGCCCAAGCTGCTGATCGCCGACGAGCCGACGACGGCGCTCGACGTGACCGTCCAGGCGCAGATCCTCGAGCTGCTCGAAGAGCTGCAGGACAGGCTCGGCACGGCCATCATCCTGATCACCCACGACTTGGGCGTGGTGGCCGAGTTCGCCGACGAGATCGCCGTCATGTATGCCGGCCGGATCGTCGAGCGGGGGACGGCCGACCAGATCTTCTTCTCGCCGCAACATCCGTACACGTGGGGCCTGTTGAAGTCGATCCCGCGGCTTGACACCGCGCGCGACGAGGAGCTCGTGCCGATCTCCGGGCGGCCGCCCAGCCTGATCCAGCGTCCCTCCGGGTGCCACTTTCACCCCCGCTGCCCCTACGTCCGCGAGGCGCACAAGCGGATCGATCCGCCGCTGGCCGAGGTGACCGGCGACGCCGGGCACGAGGCGGCGTGCCTGCTGCCCACGGAGCTTCGCAGTCGCATCTGGAAGGGCCTGGCCGGCGGTGAGACGCCGGCGGAGCTCAGGCGCCTCGTGGTGGAGGACGGGCAGACCGTGCCCGTGTCAGGCTCTCCACCGCTCGGCCCGGAGGGGGCCTCGTGAGCACGAACGGCTCGCCGCTCGTCGAGGTCCGCGATCTCGTCAAGCACTTCCCGATCACGCAGGGGATCGTGTTCCAGCGCCAGATCGGCGCGGTCAAGGCGGTCGACGGCGTGTCGTTCGACGTCCAGCGTGGCGAGACGCTTGGACTTGTCGGCGAGACCGGGTGCGGGAAGAGCACGACAGCCCGGCTACTGGTCAGGCTGCTCGACCCCACCTCAGGGCAAATTTTGTTCGACGGTGACGACGTCGCCCAGCGCAAGGGCGATGCGCTGAAGGCGTTGCACCGCGAGGTACAGATGATCTTTCAGGACCCGTACTCATCGCTGAACCCGCGCAAGACGGTGGGGTCGATCATCTCCGACCCGTTCGCGATCCACGGGCTCCTCAAAGGCGAGGGGGAACGCAAGAAGCGCGTGCAGGAGCTGATGGACCGCGTCGGCCTCAACCCGGAGCACTACAACCGCTATCCCCACGAGTTCTCGGGCGGGCAGCGCCAGCGCATCGGCGTAGCTCGGGCGATCGCGCTCGAGCCCAAGCTGCTCGTGGCCGACGAGCCCGTCTCCGCCCTCGACGTCTCGATCCAGGCGCAGGTGCTGAACCTGCTGCGCGAGCTCCAGCGCGACATGGGCCTGACCCTGATCTTCATCGCCCACGACCTATCGGTCGTGCGCCACATGTGCGACCGAGTCGCGGTCATGTACCTCGGCAAGATCGTCGAGGTCGCCCCGAGCGACGCTCTCTACCACTTCCCCCGCCACCCGTACACCGGCGCGCTCCTGTCCGCGGTGCCCGTTCCGACACCGAGCCACGGCACGCGGCGTCAGCGCCAGCTGCTCACCGGTGACGTGCCGAGCCCGGCCAATCCGCCGCGGGCCTGCCGCTTCCACACCCGCTGCCCGAAGGCACAGCCGATCTGCAGCGAGGAGGAGCCCCTGCTCGAGCCCAAGGGGACGATGACGCTTGCCGCGTGCCACTTCCCGCTGAGCGAGGCCGAGGTCAAGATGCAACTGGGCGATACGGGCGCCGGTTCGGACGGCTCGACCAACGCCAAGGTTCCCGACGGAATCCTCGACCGGTCCTGAGGCGCCGCCGTTAGGCGCCGCCGACAATTCCAATCGCCTTTGCCAGGCGCCGGGTTAGTCCCCGTCCTCGCCCTCGTCCTCTTCGTCGATATACAGCGACTCGCTCGCGAGCTCCTCGCCGCCACCGCTCCACAGCTTGATCTCGAGGAAGTCGCCCCGGTAGTTGTCGGGCGCGATCAGCGTGAAGCGGTCCTCGAGCAGCTCGGACTGGTCGACCGCGAGGTTGGCCAGCTCGGCGGTCACGACCGCGCCACCGGGAACGAGCGGCGCCCCCCACACGAGCGTCATGTCCGCAGACTTTCCCTGCTCTCCCCGCCACGTCGAGATCACGTCGTCGTTGAGGTCGATCTTCCAGTCGGGGTTCTCCTCCGCCAGCTCGGCGGTGAAATCGACCCGGGCCTCGAAGTCGGTCGGCCCCTGCGCTCCGTCGGCGAACGAAACGAACCCGAACAGCTCGTAGCTGTTGGCCGTCCGCGCCACCGCGGGGATGTAGGTCCGCCCGGCATACGTACGGTCCGGGAACCAGGAGATCTCGGTGTCGATTTCGCCGATGTCCTCGCCCTCGGTGTCGACTTCGCCCGCCGCGGCGCGGAAGTGGCCCGCGAGCGTGTCGGCCCACCGGCCGTAGGGGAGCGGCTCCTGGGGAGGCTCAGCGGCGAACGAGATCACGAACCGGTCGGTCGGCGGCATGAAGGGGGGAGCCTATCGCGGGTCTGAGGAGATTTATCGCCGGCGCCCGACGGCGGCGCCTTAGAACGCCCCGCGACGGCTGAGCACCGCCGGGATCGTCTTCAGCAGGATCGTCAGGTCGAGCATGATCGACCAGCGCTCGAGATAGAGGAAGTCGAGGCGGACGAGGTCGTCGAAGTCGAGCTCGGCGCGACCCGAGACCTGCCACAGCCCGGTGATGCCCGGTAGGACCAGGTAGCGCTTCTTGTGCCACTCCTCGAGGCGGTCGAAGTCGCGCATCGGCAACGGGCGCGGTCCGACGAGCGACATGTCGCCGCGAACGACGTTGACGAGCTGGGGCAGCTCGTCGAGCGAGAAGCGGCGCAGCAGGCGCCCGATCTTGGTCAGGCGCGGATCGTCGCGGATCTTGAAGAGCGCGCCCGACAGCTCGTTGAACGGCTCGAGCTCGTCCTGGATCTGCTCGGCGTGCTCGCGCATCGTGCGGAACTTCAAGCAGAAGAACGGCTTGCCGGCCATGCCCGGTCGCACCGAGCGGTAGATGGCCGGGCCGCGAGAGCTCAGCTTGATCGCCACCGCGATGACCAGGAAGACGGGCGAGAGCAGGATCAGCGCGATCACCGACACCACCAGGTCGAACGTCCGCTTGACCGCGTAGTCGACCCCCTCGAACACCGGCGGGCGCAGCGTGAACAGCGGAACCGTGTGGCCGGGCGAGAACTCGGCGCGATCGATCAGGATCTCCATCGTCGACGGCGCCACCTGCACAGTCACGCCGCGCCGATGGCACATGTCGACGAGCTCGACCGCCTTGTCCTGGGGGAAGTCGGGATCGGCGATGATCACTTCCTGCGGGCGCTCGTGCTCGAGCACGTGCGGCATGTCGTCGAGCCCGCCGAGTGAGCGCAGGCCGTTCTGCGGGCGCGGGGTGAGCGAGATGTAGCCGAGGATCTGGACCTGCGCCCGGGCGCGTTCGGCCAGCGCGCGCGCCACCTCCTCGATGTGCTTGCCCGACCCGACGAGCACCGCGCGGCGGCGGTACCCCGCCTGCTCGAGCACCCGGCCGGTCAGGCGCAGGTGGATCTCACGGAGCGCCGCGATGTAGATCGTGGCGAAGATCAGCGAGCCGTAGAAGATGAAGTAGCTCGAGAAGTGCTGCCCGTCGGCCAGGGCGAACACGAGCGCGATCACCGTCGCCTGGAACAGCGCCGTGGCGATCCGCGTCAGCCCGGGCCGGCGGTTGCGGTCGGAGTACAGGTCGGCCCGCGCGAACAGGAGCACGGTCATCAGGTAGGCGAAGGCGATCGAATGCCGGGCGTCTCGCCACGCGACGCCGGTATTCAGGTCCCCGTGCACGGCGAGCTTGACCAACAACGCCGTGTACAGGGCGCCGACGACCCCGACGAAGTCGATCACGAGCAGCGAGATCACGCGACTGATGCGGCGCAGCGTCTCCCAGCGCAGCACGAACGAAAACAGCGGCGGGCGCTTGCGCCGGACGTCGCGCTCCGGCAGCGGCAGCGGGACCGGACCGTTCGTCCCGCCGTTCGAATGCGTCTTGCCTACATCTCTCTGCTCGACCGTCACGTAAAGGTTCGTGCCGTCATCGACCCCTCCGGCCGCTATAACGGTAGCTCGATCCCGAAGTAGCGGCGTAGCAGGGAAAGATTTCGTGCGCTCGGGGGTTTGGGCCGGTTTGTCGGCGGCGCCCGACGGCGGCGCCTTAGACAGCCCCGACCAGGGCGTCGGCGCCGGACTGCTCGATCGTTCGCTTCAGCCCGTCGCGCAGGCTGATCTTCGGCTCCCAGCCGAGGATTTCGCGCGCGAGCGTGATGTCCGGCTGGCGCACCTGCGGATCGTCGGTGGGCAGCGGCTCGAACACGATCTCGGACTTCGCGCCGGTCACTTCGACGACCGCGTTGGCCAGCTCGAGCAGCGTGAACTCGTCCGGGTTGCCGACGTTGACCGGGCTGTGGTATCCCGATTCGGAGAGTGCGATGAGGCCGCGGATCTCATCGTCGACGTAACAGAACGAGCGCGTCTGCGAGCCGTCGCCGAACACGGTAATCGGGCGGTCCTGGAGAGCCTGGCGCAGGAAGGTCGGGATCGCGCGGCCGTCGTGCGGCCTCATGCGAGGGCCGTATGTATTGAAGATGCGCACGATCGCCGTGTCCACGCCCTGCTGGCGGTGGTAGGCCATCGTCAGCGCCTCGGCGTAGCGCTTGGCCTCGTCGTAGACGCCGCGCGGGCCGATCGGGTTCACGTGCCCCCAGTAGCTCTCGGGTTGCGGGTGCACCTGGGGATCGCCGTACACCTCGCTCGTCGAGGCGATGAGAAACCGGGCCCGGTGCTTCTTGGCCAGCCCGAGCGTGTGGTGCGTTCCGTAGGAGCCCACCTTCAGCGTGTGCAGCGGGAGGCGCAGGTAATCGATCGGCGACGCCGGCGAGGCGAGGTGGTAGACGAAGTCGATCGGCTCGTCGACGAAGTAGGGCTCGATGATGTCCAGGTTGAGGTGCACGAACGCGTCATCGCGGATGTGCTCGATGTTGGCGAGCGACCCCGTCTCGAGGTTGTCGACGCAGATCACGCGATGACCACGGCTGAGCAGCTCTTCGCAGAGATGGGACCCGAGGAAGCCCGCCCCACCGGTGACTAGGCTCGTTGTCATGGCCCGGGAATCTACGGGTTCATGAGTTGGGATGCGTGATACCCCGGCGCAGGACGTGCTCGTCCCCGCGGCGGATCGTGACCTTCTCGGAGTCGAAGTGCTCGAGCAGCGCCTGGGCGAACTTGCGCGAGGTCCCGAGCTCGTCGCGCAGTTCTGCGAGCGTCACGGCGCCCCCGTGGCGCGCGGCCAGCTCGACCAGCCGCTCGCGGATGTCGGCGAGCACGTCGGCGTGGTAGTGCAGCGTCTTCGAGATGCGCACAACCCGGCCGGCCTCGCGCAGCGCGGCCAGATCGCCGGCATCGAGCTCTGAGTCGAGCGGCGGCTCGGCACCCGCTTCGCGCAGACGCTCCCCGAGGGCGCGCGCGCGACTCGATAGGGGTTCTTGGGGCCTCGCTTCGCTCGGCGTCCGTGGGGCCGCCCGGGCCCGTCCTGTCGGCTCGGGCGCTTCCCCGCGGGCCAGGCGCTCGAGCCGGGCGGTGAGCTCGCGGCTGGGCCCGTGCCGGCGCGGGCGTGGGTCGAGCACGCGGCCGCCGCCCAGCGTGTCGGGCGGCGCGACCCGCCGCACGACCAGCCGGTCCCCCGCAGCGGGGACGAGCGGCCGCTCGAGCCGGATCTGCCAGAAGCGTCCCCCGAGCCAGGCCAGGCGGGCCGGCGTCTCACGGGTGCCGTGGTGGATCTGGACCCGTTCGGAGTTCTCGGGCTCTACGTCGGCGTGGAACGCGAGCTCGGCGTCGACCCGGTAGGTCGGGCGTACGCCCCCGTCGCTTGACACGAGCACGTCGCCACGCTCGATCTCGTCCGTGGCCAGGCCCGTCAGGTTGACGGCGACGCGCTGGCCGGCCGCCGCGCGCTCGACCGGCTCGTCGTGGACCTGGACGCCGCGCACTCGCGCGCGCTCCATCCCGGGCAGGATCGTCAGCTCGTCGCCGCGTCCGATCGCCCCCGACCACAGCGTTCCGGTCACGACGGTGCCGGCGCCGCGGATCGTGAACACTCGGTCGATGTGCAGCCGGGTCGGTGCGCCCACGTCCGCGCGCGAGGCGATCTGATCGCCGCTGCGTTCGAGCGCCGCCCGGAGCTCGTCGAGCCCCTCGCCGGTCCGGGCCGACACGGCCACCGCCTCGCTCTGCGGGAACAGCTCGGACGCCTCGAGCAGCGCGAGCTCGGGATCGGCCAGGTCGCTCTTGGTCACGGCGACGACGCCGCTCGACACGCCCAGTGCGCGCAGGACCGACGCGTGCTCGCGCGTCTGGGGCATGACGCCGTCGTCGGCCGCGATCGTCATCAGGAACAGGTCGATTCCAGTGGCGCCCGCCACCATCGTCCGCACGAAGCGCTCGTGCCCCGGCACGTCGACCACCGACAGCGTCCGGCCCGACGGCAGCGCGAGCCGGGCGTACCCAAGCTCGATCGAGATCCCCCGGGCGCGCTCCTCCGGCAGGCGGTCGGTGTCGACGCCGGTCAGCGCCCGGATCAGAGCGGTCTTGCCGTGATCGATGTGCCCGGCCGTGCCGAGCGTGAGCGGCTTCATTCGCCGATGGATGGGGATTTTTCGGCGGTTGCCGCCTGGGCGTAGCGCACGGCTCGAGCGAGGAGCGGGACCTCTTCGTCGGTGAGCGTGCGCGGGTCGAGGAGCAGCTGCCCGTCGTGGATCCGGCCGATCACCGGCGGTGCGTTCGCACGCAGGGCTCGGGCCAGGGCCTCGGGCTCTCCGTCGAGCGCCACCACAGGTCCCTCGAGCTCGAGCAGGGGGAGCGTGCCGCCGCCCGCCTTGGCCGCCGCCCGCGTCAGCTGCGCGCGCTCGCCGATCGCGTCGGCGAGCTGGCCGGCCCGCGCGGCGAGCGTCTCCACATCGGCCGCCAGCATGGCCAGTACCGGGATCTCGCGCAGCGCGCGCTCCGGGTCCCGGTACAGGCGCAGCGTCGCCTCGAGCGCGGCCAGCGAGAGTTTGTCGATCCGCATCGCGCGCGCCAGCGGGTGACGACGGGCGGCCTCCACCGCCTCGCGCCGGCCGACCATCAGGCCGGCCTGGGGGCCGCCGAGTAGCTTGTCGCCCGAGCAACAGACGAGCGCCGCGCCGGCCGCCACCGAGGCCGCGATCGCCGGCTCATCCAGCCTCTCGTCCAAGCTTGGCTGGCCGGCCAGCCAGCCCGATCCCACGTCGTCGATCACGGGCACGCCCAGCTCGCAAAGCGCCTCGACGGGGACGTCCTGCACGAACCCCACCGTCCTGAAGTTCGACTGGTGCACGCGCATGATCGCGCCGACGTTGTCGTGCGTTTGCAGGGCGCCCTCGTAGTCGGCGAGACGTGTCCGGTTGGTCGTCCCGACCTCGATCAACCGCGCGCCGGACTGGGCGATCACTTCCGGAATCCGGAACCCCCCGCCGATCTCGACGAGCTGCCCGCGCGCCACAACGATCGCGCGCCCCGGGCCGGCCAGCGCCGCGGCGGCGAGCAGCACGGCCGCGGCGCCGTTGTTGACGACGATCGCCGCCTGCGCGCCGGTCAGCTCGCGCAGGAGACCCTCGACGTGGACGTGGCGGCTGCCCCGTTCGCCTGACTCGAGGTCGAGCTCGAGGTTGCTGTAGCCCTCGGCCGCGCGCGCCACCGCCTCGCGCGCGCCGGGCGTGAGCGGCGCGCGCCCCAAGTTGGTGTGCAGGATCACGCCGGTGGCGTTGATCACGCGGCGAAGCGAGGGCTGGGCCAGCTCGGCCAGCAGCTCGCGAGCCCGTGGGACCAGGTCGACCTCTCCGGTTGGCGCCGCGCCGCTGAGCAGGGCCGCCCTGTGCTCGTCGATCGCCGCGCGTGCGGCGGCCACCGCGAGCGGGTGTGGCGCGCCGAGCGCCCCGGCCAGCTCGTGCACGGCGGGCAGCGCCCGCAGGGTCAGGGGGCCGGCGTCGTCCCCCGCACCCATTCGCCCTCCTCCTTCTTCCAGATCGGGGCTCTGGCCTTGATCTCGTCGATGATCTCCCGCGCGCCGGCGAAAGCCGCGTCGCGATGGGGCGCCGAGACCGCGATGGCCACCGACGGCTCGGACAGCGGCACCGTGCCCACCCGGTGCTCGGCCGCCGCCGCGCACAGGCCGTGATGCTCCACCGCCCGGCTCACGATCTCGGCCATCTGCCGCTCGGCCATCTCGACGTACGCCTCGTACTCGAGCTCGGGGACGTCTCGGGTCACCCCGGTGAAGGTGACGACGGCGCCGGCTCGCGGATCGCGCACGAGCTCGACCAGCGGATCCAGGGCCAGCGGCTCACTGGTGACGCGCGTATGCATCGTTCCCACCGAGCCGCCCGAGACGGGCGGTATCAGCGCCACCTCGTCGCCGGGATGAAGCACCGCACCGGCGTCCGCGTACTCCTGGTTGACCGCCATCACGACCGAGACGCCCGCGGTGAGGGCGGACATCCGCTCGAGCGCGTCGCCCACCAGGGCGCCATCGGGTAGCTCGAGCTCGAGCTCGCCGGCCCCGGCGCGTTCGCGCAATCCGGCGAAGAGTCTGATGCGAACTTGCACGGACTCAAAGGGTAACCTCGGCGCCATGGCCACCACCGACGAGCACCGCACGATCGCCCCGATCATCGGTCCCGACGACCCGCGGCGGTTCACGGACTCCGGGATCGAGATCAAGTCGCTGTACACCGAGCAGGACGTGCCCCAGGACCTGCCCGAGCGTCTCGGGGAGCCGGGGGAGTACCCGTACACCCGAGGCATCCACCCCGACATGTACCGCGGGCAGCTATGGACGATGCGCCAGTACGCGGGCTACGCGAGCGCGAAGGAATCGAACGAGCGCTACCACTACCTGCTCGCGCACGGCTCGACCGGACTGTCGATGGCCTTCGATCTGCCCACCCAGCTCGGGCTCGACTCCGACGATCCCCGCTGCCTGGGCGAGGTGGGGCGGACCGGCGTGGCGATCGACTCGATCGACGACATGCGGACCGCCTTCGACGGAATCCCCCTCGACCAGGTCTCGACTTCGATGACGATCAACGCGCCGGCGTCGGTCCTGCTCCTGCTCTACGAGCTCGTCGGGGAGGAGCAGGGGGTCCCCGCCGAGCAGCTGCGCGGCACGACCCAGAACGACATCCTCAAGGAGTACATCGCGCGGGGCAACTTCATCTACCCGCCGAAGGGCGCGATCCGGCTGACCACCGACCTGTTCTCGTACTGCCGGGAGCGGATCCCGCGCTGGAACACGATCTCGATCAGCGGCTACCACTTCCGCGAGAAGGGCTCCTCAGCCGTCCAGGAGGTCGCCTTCACGCTCTCCAACGGGATCGCCTACGTGCAGGCGGCGCTCGACGCCGGCCTCGAGATCGACGAGTTCGCTCCGCGGCTGGCCTTCTTCTTCAACGGCCACAACAACGTCTTCCAGGAGGTGGCCAAGTTCCGGGCGGCCCGGCGGATGTGGGCGAAGATCATGCGTGAGCGCTTCGACGCCAAGGATGAGCGCTCGTGGAGGCTGCGCTTCCACACCCAAACCGGCGGCGTGACGCTCACCGCCCAGCAGCCCGAGAACAACATCGTCCGCGTCGCGCTGCAGGGCTTCGCCGCCGTGTGCGGCGGGACCCAGTCGCTGCATACGAACGGGTTCGACGAGGCGCTCGCGCTGCCCACCGAGCGCGCCGCCAAGATCGCCCTGCGCACGCAGCAGATCCTCGGCTACGAGTCGGGCGCCGCCGACACGGTCGATCCGTTCGCCGGCTCGTACTTCGTGGAGGCGCTGACCGACGAGATCGAGGTGCGCGCGAACGAGCTGATCGACAAGGTCGACAGCCTCGGCGGCTCGGTCGGCGCGATCGACTTCATCAAGAACGAGATCGAGGAGTCCGCGTTCGGCTACCACGAGCGCTACCGCACCGGCCAGGACATCGTCGTGGGCGTCAACAAGTTCGTCGACGAGGGCGAGCCCGAGGTGCCGGACATCCTGCGCGTCGATCCGGAGTCCGAGCGCGAGCAGGTCGAGCGCCTGAAGGCGTTCAAGGATCGACGCGATGGGGAATTGGTCGAGCAACGGCTAAAGGAAGTCCGGGAAGCTGCCGATACGAGCGACAACCTCCTCCCCACCCTGCGAGCGGCGCTCAAGGATCGCTGCACGCTCGGTGAGGTCTGCGGGGCGATGAAGGATGTCTTCGGCGAGTACCAGCCGACGTTCTGATCCGCACCCCCGGGGGCGCACTACAAGCTGGAAGGGACCCCTCGATTGCCCAGGCTTTGGATTGTCGCCATAGCCACTGTCGTGACGGCCATGGGCCTCGCGCCCGCCATCGCCAACGCCGACCCGCCGTCTTCGACGATCACCTCCTGGACGTCGAGCCAGAACGGCTCGCCGGCGAACGGCTCTTACCTGATCTCCTACGACAACCCGCCGCCGCCGGCGACGCCCACCACCCTCACCGTGACGGGCCAGGCGACCGGGATCGCGACGGTCGATATCGCCTGTTTCTACGGGCCGGCGGGATCTGCCGACGGTGAAAGCCTTCTGGCCGCCGGCGTTCCCGTGACCGGTGGAACCTTCAGCGACACCGCTGCCCTTCGCCCGATCGCGGGACACGCCTGTCGACTGAGGGCGATCCCCACCGGCGGTGGGACGGCCGACGACCTCTCGCAGTACGCCGGCCCCCAGGTCGCGGTGTCCGAGGTCGCGCTGCCATCGGGCGCGGTCGCGGGGACGCCCTACGACTTCTCTGTCATCGCGGCCACCCTCGCCGGCACGGCGGCCTGGGACTCGGCCGGGAGCTGCGGACCCTACGCCGCGCCGTTTGATTCGTCGTTCGGGCAGGGAAACTTCGCCATCGACTGCGCGGGGTCGCTGCTCGGGGAGAACCTGGCCAGCGGCGCGACCCGCTCCGAGGTCCAGGTGGACGGCCACAACGCCTTCGACGCGGCGTCGGCCGAGGCCCTGTTCGGCGGCACCTCGCTGCCGTCGCTGAACGCCTCGGTCAACCAGGATCCGACCGACGGGAGCGTGACCTCGCAGTCGATCGAGGGGTGGGACGTGTGCCTCGACCCGATCTACACGATCACCTGCAACACGCTTGCCAACGCGGGCGTACAGCTGCAACGCGACATCACAACGAGCGACGGCGGCCTCGTCGTGAAGATGACCGACACCTGGTCCTCGACCGACGGACAGCCGCACTCGCTCGACCTCCTCTACGACGATGTCGTCGGGCTGAAGTCCTCGAACACCACGCGCGGGTACGAGTTCCCGGGCCAGACCACGTTCTCGGGCTACCAGGCAGGGACGACGGAGCCCTCGCCCGGCCCGGGCCCCGGTTCGATCCTGGTCCGCACGAACCTCGCCGCCGCCGACGGCGCCACGTCCGAGGCCGCCGGCGCGATCACGTACTCCACCGCGCCCACCGGATTCACGTTCGCCGGCAACAACGAGCTCGAAGAGCACCAGACGCTCGAGGTCCCCGCCACCGGCGGCGTCAGTCTGACCTACGTCTACTCGACCGGCTACACGGTGGCGCAGGTGCAGGCGCTCGCGCGCGCCGCGGAGGACGGGCTGGAGGCGCCGGCGGTGACGATCAGCTCGCCCGCCAGCGGCACGACGGTTTCGACCCAGACGGCGGACGTGACGGGCACCGCCGTGGCCGGATCAGGCATCACATCGCTTTTGGTCGCTGGGCAGACCGTCGACGTGGCCCCGGGGGGGAGCTGGCACGCCGAGGTGCCGCTCAGCCCAGGCTCGAACACGATCACCGCCGTCGCCACCGACGCCGCGGGCGCGAGCACCCAGTCCCAGGTCACGGTCGTCTACCAGCCACTCGTCCAGGGGACCGGACTGCCGCCGGTCGTCGCGTCCTCCGTCTGCAAGGCGCCGCGAATCAAGGGGATGAAGCTGCCGGCCGCCGAGCGGGCGATCAGACGCGCCCACTGTCAGGTCGGCCGGATCAGGCACGAACGCTCGAAAAAGGTCCGGCAGGGCCGAGTAATCAGCACGAGCCCAGCGGCCGGCCGCCAGTTCCGGGCCGGGTGGAGGGTCGAGCTGTTCGTGTCCAAGGGCCCATAGGTCATCGCCCGCACATCTAAGGCGTCCCGACTAATCCATCTCCCACGCGGCACCGTTCGGCACCTAGGCTGGGGGCATGCTTCGTCCTCGCCGGTCCGAGGACCTCGAGTCGTGCGTTGCGCTCCTGCGCGACGTGCACGAGGCCGACGGCTACCCGACGGTCTGGCCGGCGAATCCCGCGCACTGGCTGGCCGGAGGGGACAGCCTCGCCGCCTGGGTCGCCGAGGAGGACGGCGCCGTCCTCGGTCACCTGGCGGTGCACCGCATCTCCGCCGCACGGGCCGGTCCGCCGTGGCGCGAGGCTCTGCCGGTGCCGGTTGACCGCCTCGCGGTCGTGTCCCGGTTCTTCGTCTCGACGCGCGCCCGTGGTCGCGGAATCGGCGGCACCTTGATGACGCGCGCCGAGGAGCACGCGGCCGAGAATGATCTTCGCCTCGTGCTCGACGTGGCGATGCAGAACGGAGCGGCGATCGCCTTCTACGAGCGTCGCGGGTGGCGGCGGGTGGGGACGGCCGAGCTGGCGCTCAGCGCCGCGCCGTGGACGCTCCACGTCGCGGTATTCGCGCTCGATTGAGCAGGTTGGATTCCTCGGCGGGCTAGCGCTCGCTGTCGAGGTCGGCCATCTGGGGCGCGCCGTAGCGCTCGCCGGCGGCCGCGTCGAGCGGGACGGCCTGCTCGATCCGCTCGAGGTCCTCGGGTGTCAGCTCGAGCTCGATCGCACCCAGCGCCTCCTCCAGCTGGTCGCGGCGGCGGGCTCCGATCAGCGGCACGACATCCGGGCCGCGTGAGAGGACCCAGGCGAAGGCGATCTGGGCCACGGTGGCGCGCTTGACCTCGGCCACCGCGCGCAGCGCCTCGACGAGCGCCAGGTTGTGGTCGAGGTTCTCGCCCTGGAAGCGCGGCATCCGTCCGCGGATGTCGCCCCCCGTCGGCTGCGCGTCCGGGCGGTAGCGGCCGCTGATCAGTCCGCGCGAGAGCACACCGTAAGCCGTGAGCGCGACATCGAGCTCGCGGCAGGTGGGCAGGATCGCTCGCTCGATCGAGCGCGAGATCAGCGAGTACTCGATCTGCAGGTCGCAGATCGGGTGGACCGCGGCGGCGCGACGGAGCGTGTCCGCCCCGACCTCCGAGAGCCCGATGTAGCGCACGTAGCCGGCCTGGACGAGCTCGGCGATCGCGCCGACCGTCTCCTCGATCGGCACCTTGGCATCGAGGCGAGCCGGGCGGTAGATGTCGATGTGGTCGGTGCGCAGCCGCTGCAGTGAGTAGGCGCACGCCGTCTTGACGGCCGGAGGGCTCGCGTCGTAGCCGAGCCAGCTGCCGTCGGGGCCGCGCTGAGCGCCGAACTTCACGCTGATCAGGACGTCGTCGCGCTTGCGGCCGGCGAGCGCGTCGGCGATCAGCAGCTCGTTGTGTCCCATGCCGTAGAAGTCGCCCGTGTCGAGCAGATTGATGCCCGCGTCGAGGGCCGCGTGGATCGTCGCGATCGCCTCGTCCCGGTCGGCGACGCCGTACGAACCAGACATCCCCATGCACCCGAGGCCGACGGCCGAGACGCGCGGCCCGGCGGCGCCTAGCTGTTTCTGGACCATTCCTGCAAGTTAGGGCCTGGCGCAGCAGGACGCACGCTGGATGCGTCCCAATACCAGCGCTGGATCGCCACCCGGGGCCTTGCAGGTAGCTGGGCTACCTGCTGCGACCCCGTGCGGCGCCCAGCTCGGTCCTGGAACGCCCCAGCTGCACGTCCCGCTCCGCCAGGCCCTTAGAGGAGTCCCGTTCCGGCGGGCGAAACCCGGAACCATGCAAACGCACGAAGCGAGCCGTACGCTCGTCAAATCTCCCCCTGAGCTGTGGGCCGAATGCAGCGACGCGGCCGCCCTCGCCCGTCATCTGGACGGGTTCGGGGAGATCCGGATCACCCGCCTCGATCCCGAGACCGCCGTCGCCTGGGAGGGCGAGAAAGTACGCGGCACGGTGCGGATCGAGCCGGCGGGATGGGGAACGAAGGTGATCCTGACCGCGGAGGCCGCGGTGGCGGAAGAGGAGGTGCATGCGCCGGCGCCCGAGCCGATGGCCGCCACCGAGGCCGTCGAGGTCATCGAGACCGTCGAGGCCGTCGAGGCCGTCGAGGCCGTCGGGTCGCCGGAGCCGCTCGAGCCGCTCGAGCCGCTGGAGCCTCCTCCCGAGACGCCGGCGGCGCGCCGGCGTCGATTCGCCCGGCTACGCGCGTTCTTCCGAGGACCGGAGCCCGTGGAAGCCGCGCCTGAGCCCGTGCCCGCGGAAGTCGTGCCTGATCCCGCGCCCGACCAGGCTCCCCCGGAGATCGAGGCGAGCGAACCGGAGCCGGAACCGGAACCGCCGCCGCCCGCCGCGCCAGACGGCGCGGAGGCAGCGCTGTCCGCCGCACTCGACAGCCTCGGTCAGGCGCACCACCGACCCTACTCGCGGGCGTAATGGAACTGTCGGCGGCGCCTGCGGCGGCGCCTTAGCCTTCCACCTTCCCCGGAGGCCCTCCCAGGGACGCGATCAGCGCCGAGAAGCTCTCGCCGGAGGCACTCGGGACGCTGTCGGCGTCGTCGCCTCCCTGCCACTGGCCGAGTTGCATGGCCAATGTCTCGGTGCCGACGCCGGCGCCCCAGCCGATCTCGATACCCGTCGGTGAGCCGGGAACGATCTCGGCCACCGGCTGGCCCGCGCGGAGCGACTCACCGACGTGTACCTCCGGGCTGACGCCTTCGGCGTAGTACACGTAGCGCCCGGCGTACGAGCCGCCGCTGAGCTGGAACTCGACGAATGCCCCGGGCCATCCGGTGCCGCTGGTGGCGACGTAGGTGACCTTGCCGGCGCCGATCGCGCCGAGCGTGCCGGATCCGGCGTAGTCGACGCCCTGGTCGATCCGCTCGGGGGTGACGCTGGCGCCGGCGAGCGGGTTGGCGTAGCCGCCCGATGGGACCGGCGCGGCGGGCGCAGCCGGCTTGGGCGCCGGCTTCGGCGCGGCCACCGGCTGGGGGGTCGCCACCGGCTTCGGCGTGGCGATCGGATGAGTCGTGGTGGTCGGATGCGACGTTGTGGTGCTCGGGTGTGTCGTGGTGGTCGGATGCGACGTTGTAGTGGTCGGGTGTGTCGTGGTCGTCGGGTGCGTCGTCGCGGTTGGGTCGGCCTTGGTCGTGGGGTGGTGCGCCGTAGTCACCGGGTGCGGCGTCGAGACCGGGTGCGGGGTCGCGGCCGGATGGTCGCTCGCCACCGGGATCGTGTGCGCCACCGCGTGCGAGGTGTCCTCGACCGCGCTGCCGCCCGTGCTCGGGTGCCCGGAGGGCTGGGGGTTACCGGGCACCCGAGACGCCGCGGAGGCACTACTCGCCGCGGGGGCGGCTCCTCCGCTCAGCGCGTGGGCGGCTGCTCCGCTCGCGCCACCGGACGCCGTCGCGTCGTGGGCTGGAGCGACGTGCTTCAGCGCGGGGTGCAGGGCGGTCGAGGAAGTTGAGCTGGTGCGAATCGCGGCGGCGGGAGATCCGGCTCGGGCCGCGTCGTTACCGGCGAAGCTGGGCTCGGGCTCGGGCGCCGGCGCGAGGCTGTGCTTCGCGACAGACGCCACCGAAGCGTCCGTCGCCCGCACGCCATCCGCGTCCGCGCGGAGCGCGATGTGTTCGCTGTCGGCGCGGGCGCTCCGACCCCCGACCAGCCCCGGGATCGTCGTCGCGGCGAGCAGGGCGAGCGCGGAGATGCCGCCGGCGCCCGGGAGCGAGATGGCGGGCCGTCGCGCGGCGGCGGATCGGCGCAGCTGGGAGTACTGGAGCGATTCGCGGAGGAGGTCGGATCGCGAGAGGTCACGCTCGGGCTGGAGGTGGAACAGCTCCAGCGAGCTCCGGTTCGGTCTGCCCCGGCGCGCGAGCGAGCGCTCGAGCGATTGCTGCCACAGCTCAGGGCAGGCGAGGTCACGCGCTGTGTTCACTAACTCCTCCTTGTTCGTAGCCTGCGGAGTTAGCTGACGGGCTCGCGCTGTGCGCTACGCCGCAAGGTGCGGCGATTCGCCCCCGCGCCCCCAAAGGGGTCGCAATTGGGTCCTCCGTTCGCCGGCCACGGGTGGACGGCGATTCGGCTTCTATGTCGTCCGTCGTCGGCGCCGAAACGCCGATTCCTGCAAGGTTGCGGATTTGTATCGCATCTTGCGGCGGGATGGAACCCCTAAACTCGCCGCCCGCGATGCGTGAAAAAGCCCCCGAGACCTATCAGGAGAAGCTCGGCCAGCTCGAGGAGCTCCGCCACGAGGCGATCCACGCCGGCTCCGAGCAGGCGGTAGCCAAGCAGCACGAGCGCGGCAAGTACACGGCCCGCGAGCGGATCGAGAAGCTGCTCGACCCGGGATCGTTCCAGGAGCTCGACGTCTTCGTGCGCCACCGGACGCACGACTTCGACATGCAGAAGAACCGGCCCTACGGCGACGCCGTCGTGACCGGCCACGGCACGATCGACGGCCGCCGGGTGTGCGTGTTCAGCCAGGACTTCACCGTGTTCGGCGGCTCGCTGGGAGAGGTGATGGGGGAGAAGATGGTCAAGATCATGGACCTGGCGGCCAAGATCGGCTGCCCGGTGATCGGGATCAACGACTCGGGTGGCGCCCGCATCCAGGAGGGCGTCGTGTCGCTCGGTGCCTACGGCGACGTGTTCGTCCGCAACGTGATGTGCAGCGGCGTGATCCCGCAGATCAGCCTGATCATGGGCCCGTGCGCGGGCGGCGCCGTCTACTCGCCGGCCATGACCGACTTCGTCTTCATGGTCAAGGAGACCTCGCACATGTTCATCACCGGCCCCGACGTGATCAAGACGGTCACCGGCGAGGAGGTCGATTTCGAGTCGTTGGGCGGCGCGATATCGCACAGCATGAAGTCGGGTGTTGCCCACTTCGCCTCCGACGATGAGGATCAGTGCCTCGAGGACACGCGGTACCTGCTGAGCTTCCTGCCCCAGAACAACCTCGAGACGCCGCCGCGCGTCGAGCCGACCGACGACCCGCTCCGCATGGACGAGGAGCTCGACCACGTCGTCCCGGACAGCCCGAACAAGCCCTACGACATGCGCGACGTCGTCCGCCTCGTCGTCGACGACGGCGAGTTCTTCGAGGTCCACGAGCACTACGCGCGCAACATCATCTGCGGCTTCGCGCGGCTGAACGGATACGCGGTCGGGATCGTCGGCAACCAGCCGAACCAGATGGCCGGCGTCCTCGACATCGACTCGTCGGTCAAGGGAGCCCGCTTCGTCCGCACGTGCGACGCGTTCAACATCCCGATCATCACCTTCACCGACGTCCCCGGCTTTCTGCCCGGGACCAACCAGGAGTGGGGCGGGATCATCCGCCACGGCGCCAAGCTGCTCTACGCCTACACCGAGGCGACCGTCCCCAAGATCACGATCATCACGCGCAAGGCCTACGGTGGCGCCTACGACGTCATGGCCTCAAAGCACATGCTGGCCGACTTCAACTTCGCGTGGCCGACGGCCGAGGTCGCGGTGATGGGGCCCGAGGGCGCGGTCAACATCATCTACCGCCGCGACATCCAGGCGTCTCCCACGCCCGACGAGCGCCGGCAGAAGCTGATCGACGACTACAAGGCGCACTTCGCCAACCCCTACGTCGCGGCCGAACGGGGCTACATCGACGACGTGATCGTGCCCCACGAGACGCGTCCCAAGATCATCACGGCCCTCGAGACCCTCCAGAACAAGCGGGTCGCCGGGCCGCGCCGCAAGCACGGCAACATCCCGCTCTAACCGGGGTGTGGTGAAAATGCCCCTATCGCGGGCAAGATTCGCCACGCCCCTAGAGACGGACCGTCTGTGCCTCGACGCGCCGGTCTTCCCAGGCGGAAAACGCGGCGCCGGCCACCGCCAAATCTTGGATGGCGAGCCCCGTGGAGTCGAACAGCGTCACCGCCTCGGGTCCCGGCCGTCCGGGCGCGTCGCCGGCCAGCACGGCTCCGAGCTCCGTGACCTGCTCGCGCGTGACCAGGCCGGCGTGGACGGCGCCCGTGAGCTCGCCACCGTGGGACGCCTGCTCCCACTCGTCGCAGAACAGCACGCAAGACGACACCGCGCCGACCGAGGCCTCCGCCTTGCCCGGTCCATCGGCCCCGAGCATGTTCAGATGCAGGCCGGCGTGCAGCGAGCCGACGTCGACGACGATCAGATTGCCCGGCGTGACGCAACACACGACGTCGTTGGCGAGTGCCTCGGGCAGCGTGCCCGCGCGCCAGTCGAGCTCGTGGGCGAGCGCCTCCGCGGTGGCGACGCGCGGGTCGTGGCACACCCCGGGTCCGTAGCCCGCGGCGGCCAGGCAACGCGCGGCCCAGGTGCCGTGCAGCCCGCACCCGACGATTCCCACCGTCCGCGCGTCCGAGCGCGCGAGCGCCTGCGCGGCGACGGCCGCCACCGCGCCGGTTCGCAGGGCGGTCACCGACCGCGCATCGAGGAGCATCAGCGGCTCGCCGTTCTCGGCATCGGACAGGCAGATCACGCCCGTGACGGTCGGAAGGCCGCGCTCGGGGTTGCCCGGGAACGAGGTCACCCACTTGAGCAGCGCAAAACCGTCGCCGCGCGCCGGCATGGCCCTAAAGTCACCGAACGGCGGGCTCTCGAGGTAGACCTTCGGCGGCATCACCCAGTCGCCGGCCTGGTAGCGAAGCAGCCCCTCGCGCACGCGCTCGATCGCGACGTCCGCGGAGACGGCGCGCAGAACGGTGTCGTGGTCCAGGACCGGGAGTTCGGGCACGGCGGGCACGATACGCTCGTGGCGCGCCACGGCGCCGCCGCTCAGTCCGTGCGGCGCCACCGACACAGATGAACCGCCGACCGAAGATGACGATCGTCGCGCCCACCGCCTCCCCCGAGGAGGCGGCCGCGGTCGTGGCCGCCCTCGAGCGGTTCATGCGCGAGACGGCCCCACCGACCATCGCTCCCGCGCCCCAGCGGAGTCCGTGGCAGCGAGCGGCGCTCTACGAGGGGGTCGATCGCGCCCCTTCAGAGCCCGCACCGTGGTCCTAATTGTGACTTTGCCACCGCGGTAAGAAATTCCTTACCGCGCAGTTCTTGACAGGACGGGAGCCGTCTGCGAGCGTCCAGCACGTTGCCGGGCGGGCCGACCAGAAGGCCCAAACCGGGGAGAGAGTGCTCGGGGGCGTAAATGTGGGGTAGTCATTCCTCGGTCATGCGGTTGGCCGAAAAGAGGCGACGAAATTGCCTTCCCGGCGCGTTGTTTGACCGACGCGCTTGTGCTCGTGCTCGCCAACGCGCCAGGGGTTACCGGCATCGCTCAGCCCCCAAAGCCGATGCCGGCCCGCTGACTGGCGCGGGCTAAGAGCGCGCCGGCTGCCGCGGCGGCTGCCCCCGCCGTCGCGGCGCCGGACCCTTGCTTCAGCCGCTCGTCGTTCGCGCGTGGCTTCGGCCGCGCACCCGTCCTGCGGCACCGCTCTTCAGACGTGCCGCGGGTCGGAGGGTGCGCGTCGTCGCGAGTGCCGCCGAACGGGGATCGCGGCCTTGCTTACACGCCTGGACGCCGCGGCCTCGTGTCCAGCCTCAGAGGGCCGGGAAGCAGGCTGGTAGAAGTCCTACCAGTCAAATTGCCTAAACACCGATTGCCTTTTGCTAGATTTCCTGGTCCGCCCGCGACCGGAAGGAAGACCCGATGCACAGCGCTCGCACCGGATCACTCGAGAATCCAGAGGTGCTAGAGAACGTACCGGGGCATGTCATCCCGATTCTCGAGCGCGAGTTCGACGACTTCGACACGGAGTCGACGCGCTTCATCAAGGGAGACCTGGACGGCGACGAGTTCATCAAGTTCCGCCTCAAGCAGGGCGTCTATGGGCAGCGTCAACCCGACGTGCAGATGGTCCGCGTCAAGCTGCCGTTCGGCGGGGTGACCCCCGACCAGCTCGACGCCTTCGCTGAGGTGATCGAGAAATACGTGCCGCTGCGCAAGGGTCACATCACGACGCGCCAGAACATCCAGATGCACCACATCCCGCTGCCCGACGCGGCCGAGCTGATCCGGGAGCTGGGGGACGCCAATCTGTCCAGCCGCGAGGGGTGCGGCAACACGATGCGCAACGTGACCGGCGATCCGCGCGCGGGCACGCTCGAGGGCGAGCTATTCGACATCACCCCGTACGCCGGCGCGTACGTCCGCTACTTCGTCCGGCACCCCACCACGCAGGCGATGCCGCGGAAGGTCAAGACGGCGTTCGCCGCCACCGCTGAGGACAACGCGATCACCCGGATCCACGACGTCGCGTTCGTCCCGAAGGTCAACGACGAGGGCGTTCGCGGCGTTGAGGTGCGGGTAGGAGGCGGTACTTCGATCATGCCGCGCCTGGCTCCCACCCTCTACGACTTCGTCGAGCTCGACAACGGCGACTACCTCAAGGTCACAGAGGCGTGCATGCGGATCTTCGACCGCCAGGAATGGCTGCGCGCCAACCGCGCCCGGGCCCGGATCAAGGTCCTCGTCGACAAGATCGGAATCGACGAGTTCCGCGCCCTCGTCGAGGAGGAGCTCGAGGGGGATTGGGTCGACGAGCGCGACTTCTCCCTGGACAGGATCGTGTTCGAGTACGACGAAGAGGAAAACGCTCCCGCGAAGCCTCAGACCTTCGCGAGCCCGAACGGCGACAACCGTGAGTTCACGCACTTCCTCGAGACCAACGTCCAGGGCCAGCGTCAGCCCGGGTTCTCGACCGTCGAGGTCAAGGTGACCCGCGGCGACCTGACCCCCGAGCAGCTGCGCGGCTTGGCGCAGATCATGCGCGATCACACCGGCAACGCGGCACGGACGAGCGTGCACCAGAACCTGATCCTCCGCTGGGTCCGCGACGAGTCGGTCTACGACGTGTGGCGCGCGCTCGGCGAGCTCGGCCTGGGCGACGCCGGGGCCGATGAGATCACCGACGTGGTGAGCTGCCCTGGCACCGACTCGTGCAAGCTCGGGATCACCAGCTCGATGGGCCTGAACCAGGCAATTCACGAGCGCCTCGTCCAGATGGAGATCGACGATGAGCTGACGCGCCGGATCCACGTCAAGATGAGCGGCTGCCCGAACGGTTGCGGACAGCATCACATCGCCAACATCGGGTTCTACGGCGCCTCGATCAAGGTCGGCGAGCACATGATTCCGGCCTACATTCCGCACGTCGGTGGCGCCTACGAGGGCGGCGACGTCCGCTACGGTCAGCGGCTCAAGGCGCGTCTCCCGGCCAAGCGTGTGCCTGAGGCGGTGGAGCGCTGGGTACGCTTCTACGAATCCGAACGGGCAGAGGGCGAGGAGTTCAACGCGTTCGTCGACCGCGTCGGCCCGGCGGAGTTCGAGGCGAAGGTCAAAGACCTTACGATGCCGATCGAATTCAGTCTGAACAACATGAACTACTTCATCGACTGGACCAAGAGCTCGCCGTTCGAGGTGATTCGCGGCGAGGGCGAGTGCGCCGTCTAGGAATCCGACCGGCCCCGAGCGTATGAGTATCGCCATCCCCGATCTAGAGACCGTCTCCGCTCAGGAGGTGCTCGCCTACGCGGTCGAGCGCTTCCATCCGCGGCTTAAGGTGGCCTGCTCCTTCCAGAAGGAGGAGTCGGTCCTGCTGCACATGCTGAGCGAAATCGAGCCGGACGTGCGCGTCTTCATGATCGATACCGGCGTCCTCTTCCCTGAGACGCTCGAGACCTGGAAGCGGTTCGAGGACCGTTTCGGCGTCAGCGTCGAGGTGATGCACGCCCGCAGCCCCAGCCCGGATGAGCCCTGGACGGCTGTGCGCTGCTGCGGCGAGGCGAAGGTCGACGCGCTCGAGCGCGCGCTCGACGACGTCGACGCGTGGATCAGCGGCATCCGCCGCGAGCAGGCTCCCACCCGCGCGGGCGCCGGCAAGCTGGAGCGGGACGACCGCCGCGGGATCTGGAAGGTCAACCCGCTCGCCGACTGGTCGGAGAAGGACCTGTGGCGCTACATCTTCGAGTACGAGCTGCCGTACCACCCGCTGCACGACCAGGGCTACGCCTCGATTGGGTGCGCCCCGTGCACGATGCCGGGCTCCGGGCGCGAGGGCCGGTGGGCCGGCCAAGACAAGACCGAGTGCGGAATCCACGAGTGAGGGCGCTGTCTTGAATCCGTTGCACTACGAGCTCTCTCACCTGGAGACACTCGAGGCCGAGTCGATCCACATCTTCCGCGAGGTCGCGGCCGAGTTCGAACACCCAGTGCTGCTGTTCAGCGGCGGCAAGGACTCGCTCGTGCTTCTGCGCCTGGCCGAGAAGGCATTCCGGCCGGGGCGGTTCCCGTTCCCGATCATGCACGTCGACACGGGTCACAACTTCGGCGAGGTGCTCGAGTTCCGCGATCGGCTGATCGACCGGATGGGCGAGCGGCTGATCGTCGCGAGCGTGCAGGAGTCGATCGATAGCGGCCGCGCGGTCGAGGAGACCGGTCCCCGCGCGTCGCGCAACCGCCTTCAGACCGTCACGCTGCTCGACGCGATTGCCGAGCACGGCTTCGACGCCGCGTTCGGCGGCGCGCGCCGAGACGAGGAGCGCGCCCGGGCCAAGGAGCGCGTCTTCTCCTTCCGCGACGACTTCGGCCAGTGGGAGCCCAAGCGACAGCGCCCCGAGGTGTGGGCCCTTTACAACGGCCGTATCCGCAAGGGCGAGCACGTCCGCGTGTTCCCGCTCTCGAACTGGACCGAGCTTGACGTCTGGCAGTACATCGCGCAGGAGCGGCTCGAGGTGCCATCGATCTACTTCGCCCACACCCGGCAGGTGTTCGAGCGCGACGGGATGCTCTACG
The DNA here is from genome assembly GCA_036513815.1 of Solirubrobacteraceae bacterium. Classification (GTDB taxonomy): domain Bacteria; phylum Actinomycetota; class Thermoleophilia; order Solirubrobacterales; family Solirubrobacteraceae; genus Palsa-465. Next base: position 1,799 of record DATBYI010000752.1, on the reverse strand, counting down.
CGATGAGCCCGCACGTGCAGCTGATCGAGGGCGAGACGCCGTTTGAGACTTCGGTCCGCTACCGCACCGTCGGCGACATGACGTGCACCGGTGCGGTTCGCTCGCACGCAACGACCCTCCCGGAGGTTGTCTCCGAGATCGCCGCGACGCGTGTCACCGAGCGCGGGGAGACCCGTGCCGATGACCGAGTCACCGAGGCGGCGATGGAGGATCGCAAGCGCGAGGGCTACTTCTAGCGAGAGCGTGGTCCGGACCCGATGAGCCCAGGCGCCGCCTCAAACGGCCACGCTGTGATGTCTCGCACCAGCGAGATGCTTCGCTTCGCCACCGCGGGGTCGGTCGACGACGGCAAGTCGACGCTGATCGGCCGGCTGCTCCACGACTCCAAGGCGATCCTCGAGGACCAGCTCGAGCATGTCGTGCAGACCTCCGAGCGCCGCGGCGACGGCTTCGTGAACCTCGCGCTGCTGACCGACGGCCTGCGGGCCGAGCGCGAGCAGGGGATCACGATCGACGTTGCGTACCGGTACTTCCAGACCGCGCGGCGCAAGTTCGTCATCGCCGACACGCCCGGCCACGAGCAGTACACGCGCAACATGGTCACCGGCGCGTCCACCGCCGACCTCTCGATCGTGCTTGTCGACGCGCGCAACGGCGTCAGCGAGCAGACGCGACGCCACGCCTACATCGCGTCGCTGCTGCGCATCCCGCACCTCGTCATGTGCGTGAACAAGATGGACCTGGTCGGCTACGACGAGGCCGTCTTCGACCGGATCGTCGAGGAGCTGACCGACTGGACGGCGCGGCTCGACGTCACCGACGTCACCTTCATTCCGATCTCCGCGCTCCACGGCGACAACGTCGTCGAGCGCTCGCTCGACATGGCGTGGTACGACGGGCCGTCCCTGCTCTACCACCTCGAGCACGTCGTGATCGCGCCCGATCGGGACCTCAACCACCTGCGCTTCCCCGTCCAATGGGTGATCCGGCCCGGCCCGCACTCGGACGATCCTGACTACCGCGGGTATGCGGGCCAGCTTGCTGGCGGCATGCTGCGCCCCGGTGATGACGTGCTCGTGCTCCCGGGTGGGCAGCGCACGCAGATCGCCTCCATCGACACCTTCGACGGCGCGGTCGAGACTGCGTTTCCGAGCATGTCGGTCACCGTCCGTGTCACCGACGAGATCGACGTTTCGCGCGGGGACATGATCGTCGCGGCGGACGATCCGCCGGTCGCAGGCCGCGAGCTCGACGCGATGGTGTGCTGGATGGGCGAGGCGCCGCTCCGGCCCGGCGCGCGGCTGGTCATCAAGCACACGACCCGCACCACGCGCGCGCGGATCGAGGAGCTCGAGTACCGCGTCGAGGTCAACACGCTCGAGCACGAGCCCGCGGACCAGCTGACTTTGAATGAGATCGGGCGCGTCCGGCTCCGCACTGGGACGCCGCTGATCGTCGACCCGTACGCGAGCAACCGCACCACCGGCAGCTTCATCTTGATCGACGAGGCGAGCAACGACACGGTGGCGGCCGGGATGATCGTCAGCGCGCACTGAGGCGCGCCGGCAGGCGCCGCCGACAATCCGACTCAGCGCTTAGTCTCACGCCGGTGCGTCGCCGCGCGTTCTAACGAGCATGAACGACATGCTCTATACCCAGCTTGAGAGTCCGATCGGGACGCTGCTCTTGTGCGGCGACGAGGAGCGCTTGACCGGTCTGTACACCGCCCCCCGTTGCCATGCGGCCGAGGTCGTGCGCGACGCGCGGCGGGCGCAGGAGCCATTCGCGCGGGTGCGCGA
>DATBYI010000751.1:0-28959 GCA_036513815.1 Solirubrobacteraceae bacterium | reverse complement strand
CCGCCTGGTCGAGGCCGTCCGACCCGAGGCGCGGCTGATCCTGGTCGGCGACCCGGGCCAGCTCGCGTCGATCGAGGCCGGCGTCGTACTCGACGACATCGTCGGGGCGGGCACCGGACCAGGGTCCAACCCCGGGATCGTCGTGCTCGACCGCGTGCATCGCTACGGCGGCGCGATCGCGAGGTTGGCCGACGCGATCCGTGCCGGCAACGGCGACGGGGCGGTGCGCGCGCTCGGCGCCGCGCCGGGCGAGGTGACGTGGCTGGCGGTCGACGCGCACGACCCCGAGGCGGACCTCGGGCTGGTGCGCGAACGCGCCGTGGCGACGGGAGTGAAGCTGACCGAGGCCGCGCGCGAGGGCGAGGCCCGCGATGCGCTCGCGGCGCTGACCCGTTTCCGGGTCCTGTGCGCCCACCGGCGCGGGCCCTACGGCGTGAGCGACTGGACCTCCCGCGTGCAGGGATGGCTCTCGGGCGAGCTCGCGGACCTCGACGTCGACCAGCGCGACTTCGTCGGCCGCCCCCTGCTCGTCACACAGAACGACTACGAGCTCGGCCTCTGGAACGGCGATGCCGGCGTGATCGTTCAGCGCGCCGGCGAGCGGCCGGTCGCGGTGTTCGAGCGCGGCGAGCAGCTGCTGCGCTTCAGCCCCCTGCGGCTCGGCTCGGTCGAGACGGTCTACGCGATGACCGTCCACAAGAGCCAGGGCTCCCAGTACGACACCGCCGCCGTGCTGCTGCCCGCGGTGAGCTCCCGCCTGTTGACCCGCGAGCTCCTCTACACGGCGGTCACCCGCGCCCGCGAGGAGCTGATCCTGGTGGCGACCGAGGAGGCCGTCCGGGCCGCGGTGGCGCGCCCGGTGGCGCGAGCGTCGGGGCTCCGTGAGCGGCTGTGGGGCGCACCGGAGAGCTGAACCCTACTTTCACTTACGAAAGCGTGTTGCTTTCGAAACGGTTGCCCTTGACAAGAGTCGGCAAGCGGCGAATAATCCCCGCCACAACCAGGGCCGGGGAACCCTTGTCGTCCGAGGCGCCGCCGTGAGGCGCTGAACCAATCTCATGTGCTTGTAGGGAGGAACCGATGATCGGTGCTCGTCGCGCTGCCGTCGCGCTCGTCGTTTGCCTGACCCTGGCCGTCGCGGCGTCCGCCCAGGCGGCCACTCCGGGGGCGCCGACCCACGTGCACGCGATCGCTGGAAACGGCTCGGTCACCGTCACCTGGTCTCCGCCCCAAACCGGTCAGGCGAACGTCGTCTCCTACACGGTGACCTCTTCCACGGGTCAGACGACTACCGCGCAGGTGCCCAACGACTACGCGATCGCTACGGGCCTCACCAACGGCGACTCCTACTCGTTCACTGTCCAGGCGAACGCGGCCTCGGGGCCGAACGGGCCCACGTCGGGAGCGTCGAACCGGGTCACGCCGAACCCGATTCCCGGACCGCGCGACGTGCTGCTCGGCCAGCGCCAGTCCGTTACCTACGACCAGTACTCGCTGATGATCGGGGGCAAGCGCACGTTCATCTACTCGGCCGAGTTCGATCCGTGGCGACTGCCGTCACCGTCATTGTGGCTCGATCGGCTCGAGAAGATCAAAGCCGACGGCTACAACGCGGTCACGCCGTACTTCGACTGGGACTACTCCTCCCCGGCGCCGGGCGTGTACGACTTCTCGGGCGTCCGCGACATCAACGAGTTCCTCAACCTGGCCCAGGAGGCCGGGCTGTACGTGATCGCGCGGCCCGGGCCGTACATCAACGCCGAGACCGACGGCGGCGGTTTCCCGGGCTGGCTCGTCACCCAGTCCGGCACCGCGCGGACCGACGCACCCGACTTCGTCGCGGCCTCGGACCAATGGCTGTCGGAGGTAGACCCGATCATCGCCGCCCACCAGATCACCAGGGGTGGCGACGTGATCCTGTACCAGGTCGAGAACGAGCTGTTCCACTCGGACGCGAGCACTGACGCCTACATGCACGAGCTCGAGACCAAGGCACAGGCCGACGGCATCGACGTGCCCCTGACCGGCAACTCGAGCGACACATTCGAGGGAACAAACGCCAACCCGCAGATTCCGGGTTATGACAGCTACCCGCTCGGCTTCAACTGCGCCGACACGAGCGGCTTCGGCAACCCGCCCACCTTCTCCGCCGAGCCGGGCGTGCCGCTTATGCTCCCCGAGTTCCAGGGCGGCTCCTACGACTCCTGGGGTGGCAGTGGCTACGCAAACTGCTATGCGCTCACCGGCCCCGACTTCGAGAACGTCTTCTACAAGAGCAATCTCGCCGATGGCGTGACCATCCAGAGCAATTACATGGGCGTGGGCGGCACCAACTGGGGCTGGCTGCCGGCGCCGTTCATGTACACGTCCTACGACTACGGGGCGGCGATCCAGGAGACGGGTGAGATCGGGACGCCGAGCGACCCGAACACGATCCCGAACTCCAAGTACGGCGAGAACAAGCTGATCGGTGACTTCATCCAGGCGACTCCGTCGCTGACCAAGACGGTCCCGGTGCTCGCGCCGACGCTCGACAACCAGGCGGTGGCAGCGATGGCCCGGGCCAACCCCGACGACGGCACCCAGTTCGTCTATCTGCGCCAGGCCGACGCGAGTTCGACCTCCACCGTCAGCACCCACATGGCGCTGAACGCGGACCAGACAGGCACCTACACCTACGACGACACCTCGCCGGACCTGAACTACTCGGGCACCGGCTGGTCGCACGTCAGCAACCAGTCCTACACGGGCGGCGACTACGAGAAGACCGAGAGCTTCAGCGACACCGCCGGCGACTCGATGTCGGTCACGTTCACCGGCACGTCGGTGCAGTGGATCGCTCCGACCGCCTCGAACCACGGAATCGCCGACGTCTACCTCGACGGCAACCAGGTCGCGACCGCGGACGGCTACTCGCCCGGAACGAACTTCCAGCAGGTCGAGTACTCCGTCAGCGGGTTGGCGGACACGAGCCATACGTTGAAAATCGTGGTCAGCGGACAGAAGAACCCGGCCTCGGGTGGCACGTACGTGTCGGTCGACGCGATCAACGTGCCGACCGCCGCACAGGCTTCCGATTACTACCCCGTCGTGCCGCAGGCTCCGGGGACCGCGATCACGCTCGTCGGCCGCGATGCTCGGCTGCTACTCGCGAACGATTCCTTCGCCGGTCAACAGCTCATGTACTCGACGTCCGAGCTGATGACCCAAGCCCAGATCGGAAACCGCGCGGTGGCCCTGCTCTACGGGCCCGCCGGGACGGCCGGCGAGACCGTCCTTCGCTACTCGAGCCAGCCGGCGGTCAAGGTCCTGTCCGGGAACGTGACCAGCACGTGGGATCCGACGCGCGGCGATCTGCGCCTCGATTACACGCATCACGGCCTGGCCGAGATGCAGATCACCGGCGGCGGTCGCCCGACCCTGCTGCTCCTGCTCGCGCAGAAGACGGTGGCCGAGCAGTTCTGGCCCGAGAGCACCTCGGCCGGCCCGGCGCTCGTGCGGGGCGGTTACCTGGTCCGCGGGGCGCAGGCCCGGGGCTCGACGCTCGCCCTGACCGGCGACACGAGCCGGGCCGCGAGGCTGACCGTGTGGGCGCCGCCGGGGATACATGCGATCGCCTGGAACGGCCACTTCGTGGCCTCGACCGCCCGCCGTGACGGATCGCTCGCGGGCGCCGTCGGCGGGGCCGCCCCCGTCACGCTGCCCGCGCTCGGAAACTGGCGCTTCAGCTACGAGACACCCGAGGCCCAGCCGGGTTACGACGACGGCGCGTCGGTTCTGGCCGACCATCCGGTCACGACGAACCCGACGGCGCCGGTGACGACGCCGGTGCTGTACGCCGACGACTACGGCTTCCACACCGGGTTCGTCTGGTATCGCGGGCACTTCACCGCCACCGGGAACGAGACCGGCATCAACCTGACCGTCGGCGGCGGGACCCACGGCGCGTTCTCGGTCTGGCTGAACGGCGCCTTCCTCGGCTCGGACACGGCCGGCGGCGATCAGACCCAGATGTCGTTCCCGTTCCCGGCCGCGGCACTCCGCGTCGGGCAGGACAACGTGGTGGCGGTGCTCACCCAGAGCTCGGGCCACGACGAGGACGGCGTGTACGGGCCGGCGCCCTCGGATGCCCAGAAGGCGCCGCGGGGGCTGCTCGGGGCCTCACTCGAGGGCGCCACCACCGCGGTCACCTGGCGTCTGCAGGGCGCTCAGGGCGGCGAGGATCTCCAGGATCCGGTCCGCGGCCCGATGAACGCCACCGGGCTCTACGGCACCAACCGCGGCTGGGATCTGCCCGGGTATCCGGACGCGGGCTGGCAACCGGTGTCTCTGCCCGATTCGTGGTCAACCCGCGGGTTGCCGCCGGGCATCGGGTGGTATCGGACCAAGTTCAACCTCAATCTGCCCCGCCAGTCCTACGTGCCCGTCGCGGTCCAGATCGGCGGCCCCGGACCCGGGCCGGGCACCGGGGACGCGGACTACCGCGCGTTCATCTTCGTCAACGGCTGGCTGATGGGCCAGTACGACAATCAGCTAGGGCCCCAGCACCGCTTCTACGTGCCGGCCGGGATCCTCAACCAGGACGGGATGAACACGCTGGCGATCGCCGTGTGGGGCCTCGATCAGAGCGGCGGGGGACTCGACAAGGTGAGCCTCGTGGCGCTGGGAGACCAGAGCGGAGGCGTTCCGGTGCAGACGGTCTATAGCCCCGGCTGGAATCCGGCCGTGTACGGGCCGCCGAGTGCCCCGAGGCCGACACTCGGAGTGGTGAGCTCGGCCGCCTTGGTCAACCCCGGTCAGCCGTTCACGGTCAAGGCCACGCTGACCAATCCCGGCAACGCGCCGCTGCGCGACGCCGCGGTCAGCCTGAGCGCGCCGAGTGGTTGGACGGTCGTGCCCACCGGGGCGGCATCGCTCGGCACGGTGGCGCCGGGACACGCGGCCTCGACCACCTTCCGGGTCACGCCGGGGTCGTCGGGGTCATCGTCGGCCGGACCGGTCGACCTTGTGGCGCGGTCCACCTACGACGCGCTCGGTCGGCCGCAGACGCTGCTCGGCACCGCGCAGCTCCAAGTGCCGTTCGCCTCGCTGGCGGCCAGCTTCGACAACACGGGTATCACCGACGACGGGAACACCAATCCGAGCGCGAACTTCGAAGGGTTCGACGGGGAGGGGACGACGTACTCGGCGCAGGGTCTGGCCGCCGCGGGCCTTGCGCCGGGCGCCGCCGTGAACGCGGGCGGGCTCGGCTTCACGTGGCCGAACGTCCCCTCGGCCCAACCCGACAACACCATGGCCGAGGGCCAGATCATCCGCGTCTCGGGCTCGGGTTCCGAGCTCGGCTTCCTCGCCGCGGCGAACAACTCGACCGAGTCGGGTACGGGCACCGTCTACTACACGGATGGGACCACGTCCACGTATACGCTCGACGTGGGCAACTTCTGGTATCCGTCCGGTCAGAGCGGCAACCCGACCAACGACCAGGTCGCGTCGGTGAACTACGCCAACTATCCCACCGGTTCCTCGGGCCACACCGTGTACGTATTCGAGGCGTCCGTCCCGATCGACTCGGGCAAGACCGTCGAGGCGGTGGCGTTGCCCCCGCTCGGAAGCGTCGCCGGCTACAACCCGGCGCTCCACATCTTCGCGGTGGACGTGGGAAGCTAAGCGGGTGGGTCTGGACTCGGGGCAGCTCGTCGACGCCGACGCCCCCGCCGAGCTGCGCCAGGAGCGGATCGCCGGGCTGGTGCAGGATCGTGGCTTCGTGCGCGTGGTCGACCTGGCGACGCGCTTCGCGGTCTCCACGGTCACGATCCGCAGCGACCTCCAGGCGCTCGAGGCCCGCGGCAAGCTGCACCGGATCCGCGGCGGCGCGGTTCCGTCCACCGTCGTCCCCGAGGAGCAGCCGTTTGAGGCCTCCGAGCTCGACCTGGCCACCGAGAAGGCCCACATCGGACAGCACGCCGCGCGCATGGTGTCGAGCGGCGAGACCGTGCTGCTCGACGTCGGCACGACGACGACGGCGGTCGCGCGGGCGTTGATAGCGCGCACCGACCTGCGCGACGTCACCGTGTTCACCACCGCGTTGAACGTCGCGCTCGAGCTCGAACGCGCGTATCCGCGAATCACCGTCGTGGTCACCGGCGGCACGGTGCGCCCGCTCCAGCATTCGCTGGTCAACCCGCTCGCCACCGTGCTGCTCGGCAAGGTCAACGCCACGATCGCCTTCATCGGCTGCAACGGCATCGACGTGCGGGGCGGCGTGACCAACATCAACCTCCCCGAGGCCGAAATCAAGCGCGCCATGCTGCTCGCCGCTCGCCGACGCGTGATCGTCGCCGACGGGTCCAAGCTCGGCGAGGTTGAGCTCGCCAAGGTCTGCGATCTCGAAGAGGTGAGCCTCGTCGTCACCGACCAGACCGCCGATCCGGCCGTCGTGGCGGAGATCGAGGCCGCCGGGTGCGAGGTCCAACTCGCGCGCTGAGCGGCCCGGGGGCTGCGGTAACGTGGGCGGCGTGTCCGCGACGGACAGCGTCAGCCAGCGGCCGGGGCGCCCGCCTGGCACCTCTCGCCGAGAGGTAACCCGCACCGCGCTCGAGCTGTGCGCGGAGCGCGGCTTCGAGGAGACGACGGTCGACGACATCGCCGAGGTGCTCGGCGTGAGCCGCCGCACCCTGTTTCGCTACTTCGCCTCCAAGAACGACATGGTCTGGGGCGACTTCGACTGGGTGCTCGATCGCCTCCGCCACTGCCTCGACGCCACCGCGCCCGACGTGCCGCTGCACGAAGCCCTCGGCCACGCGGTCGTCGAATCGAACCGCTACGAGGACGAGCAGCTACCCGAGCTGCGCATCCGCATGCGCCTGATCACCGGCGTGCCCGCGCTCCAGGCCCACTCGGCGCTTCGCTACGCCGAGTGGCGCGAGGTGATCGCTGTGTGGGTCGCCCAGCGGCTGGGCTGCCGGCCGGGCGACCTCATCCCCCAGACAGTGGCGCATGCGGCGCTCGGCACGTCGATGGCGGCCTTCCTCGTGTGGGTGGATGACCCGTCGAGCGACCTGGTGGCGAACCTCGAGGAGGCCTACCGCCTGCTCGGGCACGGACTGCGCGACCTCCACTAGCGGCGAGGGCTGGTCAGGCACCCGTGCCGGCGAGTAGCCCGACCCCGACCGCCACCGTGACGAGCCCGGCGATCTGGGTGCGGTTGAGCCGCTCGCCGAAGAAGAAGTAGGCCCCGACCGCGGTGAGCGCTGCGAACTGCGAGACGATCACGGCGGCGATCGCGAGCTCGTGGCGGGCGCCCAGCGTGTAGCTGATGATGCCGAGGACCTCCGCGACGCCGGCGGTGGTCAGGAGCGCGAGCACCTTGCCTCGCGGTAGTGAAACGCCCCGCGCCGCCAGGGGCGCAGCAACCACGGCGGTGCCGATCAGACGCGCCGGGAGCAGCACCCAGAGGACCGAGACGGTGCTGCCGACGTGCCCGGTTACGTAGAGGTTTATCCCGAACAGGAGCGCCGCCCCCAGGGCGAGGACGCCCGAACGCAGACCTTGACCCGAATCCTCGCGATCCGGAGGATCGGGCGTCGCAGCCGCGAACACGACGCCGACGCTGATCAGGAGCAGCAGCATGGCAGTGTGCGCGGCCAGGTGGAGCCCAAACAGAACGGCGATCAGAGCGGCGACGGCGCCGTCCGTGGAGATGACCGCGACGACGACGCCGACCTTCCCGCGCCGCAATGCCAGATACTCGATGCGCAGTCCGGCGACGTTGCTGATGCCGATGACCGCGAGCAACCCGACCGTCGATAGCGACAGCTGACCGGCGTCGGCCAGCACCAGTTCCGGGGGCACCACCAGGATAAGACCGATGGCCATGATCCCGGCGAGCGTGATGGCGGGCCCTACGGTGCGGGTGGCAGCCGACGCGCAAAGTGACGAAACCGCGAAACAGATCGCTGCGAGGAAACCTCCGAGGAGGGCCATTACGTGCCGTTGTGACCCTTACGGGTGGCTGAATGCACGTTCACCGTCCCTGGCTGGACGGCCTGGGAAGCTGCACGGCTTATCGAGCACATTCGCTAAACTGATCGGGAGGGCTGGCTTCGGGGACGGGCACGCTACGCGACACGTCAGCCGGCGACGCTCAAGGTCTTCTTCCGTGGCAAGGACCGCACCCACAGCCAGCACGAGTCGCGCCACCGCCGAGTCGGAGGCGAACCAGGCGTGGATGATGGAGGTCGGGGAACGCCTGCGCCGCTTCCGGGCGGGCACTTCGATCAACGAGCTGAGCCGCGCAGCCGGCGTGAGCCGAGGGCGGATCAGCGAGATCGAGCGCGGCATCGCGAATCCGTCGTTCGAGACGCTGTGGCGACTCTCCAAGGCGCTCAGCATCTCGATCAGTGCCTTCTTCGCAGGCCCGGACCCCGAGGTCGCGATGGTGGTGCGCAAGCGCGAACGCAAGCGGCTCGTGCTGCCTCGGGACAAGCTCGAGTACGAGCTGCTGACGCCGGATCTACAGCGATCTCTCGAAGTCATTCTCCTGCGCGCCCCGCCCGGGTTCGACAACAGTCACTCACCCCTCACCCACGACGGCGAGAAGTGCATCTACGTGGTCAATGGCACGCTCACGATGAACGTCGGCGGCACGGAGTACGAGCTCCGCGCCGGCGACTCCATCACCTTTGACGCCTCGATCGCGCACTACGCCTCGAACCGAGGCAAGGCGGTGGTGCAGGCGTACCAGGTAGTGACCCCACCGTCCTTCTGAGGACCGCGGCTCGCCGTCGGCTGTCCTCATGCACCGACCTATCCCACGCGGGCGTACTTGCGGACCACGGGCCAGCTCGCCGGCGCTTGGTCGAAGGTGTATGAATCGGGCACCTCGGTGACGTACAGATCGCCGTGCGAGTCGACCGCCACAGCGTGGGGCGCGTAGAAGCGGCCGGAGCCCGTGGGATCCGGCTCTAGCAGCTCAGTCAGGACGGGACCCGAGCTGTCGCGTACGGTCACGCGCGCCCGAGGGTGAGTCAGATCAGCCGCCGGGCCGTCAGCGAACACTCCGCCGAGCTCGGCCACGTAGGCAAGCCCCTCCGAGTCGAAGACCACGTTGTTCGGCCAGCGCGCCGGCCACTCGGTGAGGTAGGCGCCCTCTGCGCTGAAGACCTGGACACGACAGTTCAGGCGGTCCGAGACATAGAGGCGGCCGCCCGCATCGATCGCGACGCCATGAGGCAAGCGAAACTGGCCCGGGTCTGATCCCGGGCTACCCCAGGACGCCACCAGCTCTCGGGCGGGGTCGAAGTGATGCACCCGCGCGTTGCCATAGCCATCGGAGACGTAGGAGTCGCCCGTCGGCGAGATCGCTATCCCGGTCGGGAGGTTGAAGGGCGGGCCGGCCGTCAGGATCGTGTCAGGGTGCTCGGGATCCGTGAGCTGCGGGTACTCGACGTCCGGCGATCGCTCGAGGCGCGCGGTGAGCTGCCCGTCCGGCGAGAAGATCGAGATGGCATGCCCCCAGTCGTCGACGCAGTAGACGAGGCCGCCGGCGATAGCGATCGCGTGCGGCCGTTTGAACGAAACGCTCTCCCAAGCGTGCACGGCGTGGCCCGTGCGGTCGTAGATGCGGACGGGGATCTCGCCGCGGACGAACAGATACACGTTGTCCTCGCCGTCCACGGCGATTCCCGGGGCCTCGGCGCGCGGCCAATGCGGGACGGGGTCGGGCCAGTCGGGAACTAGCTCGAATTGGATCTCGGTCGACACCGCGCCCATCGTCAGACCTGTGCCGCGGCCGGGGTCAGACCCGTGATCGCTCGTGCCTCCTGCGGTGTCGCCACCGGCCGGCCGATCGCCTCGGCCATACGCACCACGTTCTCCACGAGCTCTGCGTTGGAGCGGGCAAGCGTGCCGTCGGGCAGGTACGGATTGTCCTCCCATCCCACCCGTACGTGCCCACCGATCGCGATCGCCATCGCGTGGAGCTTCCACTGCGTCTCGGGATCCATCACGCTCAGATTCCACTTCACCGCGGCCGGCAGATGGCGGACCATGAAAAGGAGCGCGTCGGACGTGGGTGGTGTCCAAGCTCCTCCCTGCCAGCCGAGGAAGATCGTGGCCCATACCGGATCGGGGAGCAGGGAGTCGATGCGCCGGATGAACTCCAGATTCCAGTACGCCCCGGTGTAAAAGCATTCGATCTCCGGCTTGACGCCGTGCTCCAGCGCCGCCCGGCAGAACGCCTCCAGCTCGTCGCGCGGGTGCAGCGCGTACATCTCGTTCGCCGGATAGTTCGGGTCGGGCTGGAAGAATTCGTCGTGAACGTTGAAGGCGTAGGACATCATCTCCGGGCCCAGTTCCATGAGCTTGATCTTCTCCTCAAGCCGTGCGCTGGCGATTCCGAACTGCACGATCGCGTCACACCGCGAGCGGATCAGCTCCGTCAGTCGGCCCCAGCCGTCGAAGTCGATCTTCGAGAGCCTGCGTCCGTCGCTCTGGATCTCATCTTCGAGGTAGTGAATGCCGTGATGGTGAGTGATGCTAGCGCCCGCGTTGACGGATCGGACGTACTCGTCGGCGATCGTGTCGAGCTGCTCGATCGGGGGCATCAGCGGATTGCCCGGATAGGACATCGTCGAGTCGACGGTGACCGTGATAATCAGCTTCTCCATGCTTCTTGCTCCCTATGAGTGATTTGTATGACCGCCTTGCCCGCGACCTGGCCAGAGCGGAGCGCGACGAGGGCCTCGTTGATCTCGTCGAGGTCCCACGTCGAGATCGGCGGTAGCCGGATCTCCCGGTTCGCCGCCAGCTCCAGGATCTGTGACAGATGCTCGCGCGACCCTGAGCGAACACCGTGGATTCGCAGCTCTCGTCGCGCCACGACTGACAGGTCGAGGTCGGAGACGGTGCAGTAGCCGACGACGAGGAACAGGCCGTGCGGCTCGAGCAACGAAAGCCCGGCTTGGACCACGCTCGGGACGCCGGCGCAGTCCACGACGGCCTCGAAGCTCGGATCAAGGCTCTCCACGTTCTGCGCGACCGTGTGACCCAGCTCGCGCAGCACCGCCCGCCGTACGTCGAGTGGTTCGACGACGGTCACCGCGAGGTCTCGTGCGCGCAGTATCTCCGCCAGTAGGAGTCCAAGCGGGCCACCTCCCACCACGGCAACGCGTGCGATGCCGGCCTCGGTTACGGCGAGCGCTGCGTTTGCGGCGGTGGCCCCTGCGTCAACCAACGTCGCGACTTCGGCTGCGCTCAGCTCGGGCGGCACGTCGATAGTGAGCCGCGCCGGGACAAGCATGTGCTCGGCGAATCCGCCCCAGGCCCCGATCACGCCGCGCACGGCGACCAGATCCGGACACAGGCGCTCGTCGCCGCTCGCGCACGCCGGACAATGCCCGCATCCTTCGAACAGGTTCAGCGTGACGCGCCGCCCGATCCACTCGGCCGAGGTGCCGGTGCCGACGGCGTCCACGAGGCCGACCGGCTCGTGACCGAGTACGAACGGCGGTTCGGGGCGGTAGGACCGGCCGTCCAGAATGTGCAGGTCGGTACCGCAGATCCCGCAGGCTTCGACCGCGATCAGCAGCTCACCATCGCCGGGCGCGGGTGAGTCAACACTACACACCGTCAGGCGGTCGGCCGGGATAGCTTCGAGCACGGCTGCTCTCACGAGAGCACTTCGAGCTCGCGTGCGTGCGCGTCAACGATCTGTCGATACCGGTCTAACCCGTGCCTCATGGCCAGCCGTGGGGCGGGCCAGCCGAACAGATCCCAGGCCACGGACACCGGCCGCCGATTGAAGACCGAGAGCAGCTGCCCGAGGTCGAGGACGCCTTCGCCGAGCGGAAAATGCAGCTCCGAGGTGACACAGTCGCTGTCGGCGAGGTGGATGTGATTAGTCGCTTCCACCACCGCGGGAGTGAGCGCCTCGATGAACCCCGCACCGAGGGCGACGGCGAAGTGACAGAAGTCGATGCACAGGCCGGCCTTGGCGGCGTGGAGCGCCGTCGCGGTCTCCTGTAGGAGGCCACAGGCGAGCGCGAAGGTGAACGGGTGGAGCTCGACCGAGACCGCGGGGGGATCCGCCAACCCCGATCGTCGCCGCGCCTCCACGATCGCCTCGACCAACCGCGCAGGCGCGCCTCCGGTCTCGCCGGACGCCGCCGGCCGTCCGTCCCAGCAGATGACGCGCGGCGCCCCGATCGCGTGAGCGATGCGCAGTTGCCCGGCCAGCGCGTCGACCGCGTCCTCCCAGGAAGCGGAGATCGGTTCGAACCCCGGCGCCCCCGCCGCGTTCAACGAAGACGGAACGAGGCCGCGCTCGGAGAGCATCCGACCAAAGGCCGCGGCCTGGGCTTCGCTGGCGATAGCTCCTGGAAGCGCAGGCGTCAGCTGGGCCAGGTGTAACTCAACCGCGGTGAAGCCAAGGCCCGCGAGCTCGTCGGTGGCCGCCTCGGCGTCGAGCCACGAGAGCGCGACGGTCATGCCGATGGCATGACCGAGATCGGCCGGCGAACTCACCTAGAGGCTCGCTACCGACTCGGAGACCGCGCATCCGATACGGGACCTAGCGTTCAACATATCGACTAATGATGTATAAAGTAAGCCGTGACGCGTGTCAAGCGAGGCGCCGGGGACGGACTCGAGTCGGATGACAGTTGACGCTGGCGCCGATCGGCAAGCCAAGGTCAGGTTGGGCTCGGACGAAGCGTTGCAGTTCGCGGCAACCCTACTGAGGGGAGCCGGCATCAGCTGGCCGAGCGCCCTGATCGTTGCCCGTCACCTGATCGACAGCGACAGAAGGGGGCTCCCGTCACACGGACTGATGCGAATTGCGCAGTACGCGGCCGAGCTGGAGGAAGGCGAGATCGACGGTCAGGCCGTCCCCAGCGTGGTCAGGCGCGACGGAGCCCTCGTGATGATCGATGGTGAGTACGCACCTGGTCAGGTGGCGGGCGAGATGGCGGTCCAGGAGGCGCTCGGAGGCGCCGCTCTGCACCGCATCGGCATCGCCGTCGTGCGTCGCGCCGGGCACGCCGGCCGGATCGGCGCGTACGTCGAGCCGATAGCGGCGGCCGGGCACGTCGGCATGGCCTTCTGCAGCGGTCCACGGAGTGGGCACCGCGTCGCGCCGTTCCGCGGCGTGGAAGGTCGGTTGGCGACCAATCCGATCGCCTTCGCGTTTCCGGGTGACCAAGGTCCCGTCGTCGCGGATTTCTCGACCAGCACGATTCCCGAGGGAGTAGCCCGTCGACTCCGCGATCTCGGACTGCCCGCGCCCGACGATGCCCTCCAATCGGCCGACGGCTCGCCCACCAGCGATCCGGAGGTCCTGTACGGCGATCCGCCCGGCACACTCCTCCCGCTCGGTGGGGCTCGCTTTGGACATAAGGGCTTCGCGCTGGGCCTGCTCGTGGAAGCGATGACCACAGCGCTCGCGGGTGAGGACGCAACCGACGGCACCCGCGTGGGCAACAACCTCACCGTCGCGGCCGTAGCCGGCGACGAACAGACGCGCGAGAGCGGCCGTGCCCTCGCTGCGTACGTCCGCACCAGCCGGGCGGCCGACCCCGATCGTCCGGTGCTCCTGCCCGGGGATCCCGAGCGTCTCGCGTTGGAGGGGGACGACGCCGTTCGTCTGGACCGCACGACGTGGGACGCGCTGTGCGCTGTGGCCGAGTCGCAGGGGGTTTCCGCTCCCGTTCCCAGTCCTCGGCTGGAGCGCTGAGTGGAGCCTGAGCTGCGAGGCCGCAGCGCGCTCGTCACCGGCGGCGCGTCGGGCATCGGGCGCGCGATTGCCGCCGGACTCGAACGCGAGGGAGCCTCGGTTGCCGTCGCCGACCGCAATCCGCCCGACGTGGGGCTCGTTCGGCTCACGGTCAGCCTCGGCGAGCCCGCCGCGTCGGAGCAGGTGGTGGCCGACACCGTCGATGCGTTCGGTCGCCTCGACCTGCTCGTACATTGTCCGGCCGTCGCGCGCCACGAACCTCTCACGCGACTTTCACTCGACGCGTTGCAAGCAACGCTGACTAGCAACTTCACCTCTTGCGTCTGGACATGCCGCGCCGCGGCGGCCCGGATGGTCGCAGCCGGCGGCGGTTCAATCCTCGTCATTGGCTCAACGAGCGTTTACACGCCGGCGCCGACCGAGGCGATCTATCGGGCCTCCAAGGCCGCCCTCAAGGCGTTCGTCGAGGTCGCGGCCATCGAACTCGCCCCGCACAGGATCCGCGTTAACGTGCTTACCGCGGGCACGGTCAGGACACCCCTCACGGCGGGCATGGGCGAAGCGGACCGTACTCACCTGGTTCGCGAGATCCCGCTCGGTCGCGAGGCTGTGCCGGATGAGCTCGTTCCGACCGCCCTCCTGCTCCTGTCGGACCGCCTGAGCCCGTACACGACCGGCGCGGAGTTCCCAGTCGACGGCGGAATTCGCCTCCGGCCGCTGTCTGCGCTGTCGAGCGGCGAGTTGCTCGGACTGAACCAGGTCGGCTCGGTCAGGGTCGAGCGATGCGAATGATCGTCGACGCGCACGCTCATGTTGTTGACGCGCTCGCCGGGCGCACGGCGTCCGGTGAGACGGTTTCGCTGCGGCACGGAAGGATCCGGTGGGGAGGCCGAGAGGTCCAGTTCACCTCCCCATTGACGGATCTGACGACGTTCCCGCCCGAAGTGCTACTCGCGCACATGGACTGGGCCGGCGTCGCGAAGGCTGTGCTCCTCCAGGGGAGCTTCTACGGGGACAAGAACGGCTACGTCGCGGAGGCTGTCCGGCGGTGGCCCGACCGGTTTGTCGGAGCGGCCTACGTCGATCCGCGAGGCGCGGAGGCGAGGACGAACTTCGCGCGGTGCGTCGAGGGCTACGGATTCCCGATCGTCAAGCTCGAGCTGAGCGTCGCCACCGGATTCGTGGGTCTGTATCCCGACCTCCGCCTCGATGGCGAGGAACTCGCCTGGCTATGGGAGGAGGCGGAGCGGCGCGGACTCGTCGTCACCCTCGACCTGGGGGCCGTCGCCAGCGCGTCCTACCAAACCGAGGCGGTGCGCCGGATCATCGAGCGGCACCCCGAACTGACTGTTGTCATCGCCCATCTCGCTCAACCGCCCGCGGCCCGGACCGACGACCCCGAACTCGATGCGCTGTGGCGCGCGCAGGTCCTGCTGGCTCGTAATCCGCGTGTGTCGTTCGACCTGTCATCGGTGCCGGCGTACGCCGCGACGATTGAGGATTACCCATACCCCACCGCGCAGAGGTACGTACGACGTGCCGCCGAACTCGTCGGCGCCGACAAGCTGCTGTGGGGATCGGATGCACCGGGGACCCTGACCGTCGGAACCTACGCGCAGCTTCTGAACTTCGTCGCGACTCACTGCAATTTCTTCACCGCTGCCGAGCGCGAGCTCGTACTGGGGGGTAACGCACAGCGGATCTATTTCCCGCACGCCTGAGGCGGCCCCGGAGCGACGGCTCAGTGGGCCAAGACT
Organism: Solirubrobacteraceae bacterium; assembly: GCA_036513815.1. Lineage (GTDB taxonomy): Bacteria > Actinomycetota > Thermoleophilia > Solirubrobacterales > Solirubrobacteraceae > Palsa-465. Next base: position 13,473 of record DATBYI010000751.1, on the reverse strand, counting down.
GTGGTGTGTTGCGGCGAGATCGGAAGCGACTCCAGTCCGCGCAGGTTGATCGTCCGCCGCCATCGCGGCACGAAGCCCACCGGCAGCGACGGCACGGGACAACGCTCGAGCAGCGCGGGCAGCGCGAGGCGCCCCTCCAAACGGGCCAGGGGCGCACCGATGCAGAGGTGGATGCTGTGGCCGAAGGCAACGTGGCGGTTGGCCGATCCGCTGAGCTGGCGGCGGACGTCGAAGCGGTCCGGGTCCTCGAAGCGCGCCGGGTCGCGGTTGGCGGCGGCCAGCACGGGGATCACGGGCTCTCCCGCGTCAATCGTGGCGCCGCCCAGCTCGACCGTCTCGGTCGCGACGCGCCGGACTCGCTGGATGGGCGGCTCATAGCGCAGCACCTCCTCGAGGGCGCCCTCGATCAGGGCCGGCTCGTCGAGAAGCGCTTTCAGTTCGTCGGGGTGCGTGATCAGGCAGAACATCGCGTTGCCAATCATGTTGGTGGTGGTCTCGTGCCCCGCGATCAAGAAGTGAGCGCAGGTGAAGAGAGCCTCTTCGAGCGTGATCGATCCGGTCTCGACGAGTTCCGCGACCGCTGAGAGCAAATCGTCGCGCGGCGCTTTCGCGCGTGCCCTGAGGAGTCGCTCGAGCAGCGCGCGCCACTGCACGAGATCTCGATCGAACTCCTCGGCGTACGTCGGGTCGGGCAGCGGGGTTCCGAAGAACCGAACCGCATCGCGTGACCAGCGGGGAAAGCCATCCCGTTCATCCTCGTCGACGCCCAGCAGGTCGGCAATCACGCGCACCGGGAGCGGCCCCGCGAAGTCTGCGATCACGTCGAGTCCGCCATCGCGGTCCTCGAGAAGATCGGCGACGCGCGCGCGGATTCGGTCCTCCAACCCGGCGATCACTCTCGCCGTGAAGTGTGGTTGGAGCGCTCTGCGCAGCCGCGCGTGATCAGGCGGATCGAGCTGTATAAGTCCACGCTGCTCGAAGTGATGCTCGAGCGTCGCGGTTCGGGCGCGAATCTCGTCCGGCAACTGCCGGATGTAACCCGTATCGAAGCCGAAGCTCGAATAGGCGCGAGGCTGCCCGAGCACCTGGAGCACGAGCTCGTGAGAAGTCACGAGCCACTGGCCCAGGTAAGGACTCCAGTAAACCGGCGCTGTTTCGCGAAGGGTTCGGTAGACGTCGTGGGGCGCGTCGAACACGCTGCCCGACTGAAACGCGTGCTCGACGCTCGGGAGACCGGATCGGGTCCCAGTGAGATGCGCCGACATGCCGGTCGTGAACATATTGAACGGCGTTCACTATGTCAAGCAAGCGGCTCCGGACCCACGCTTGAAAACGGCGCTTGATTTATGCTGCCACGATCGATATGTTGAACACCCTCTCGCGCCTGCCGAGGCATACACCCAAAGAGGAGAAGAGGAGAGAAGACATGGTACGCCGACTCGCGTCGACGCGGCGGACGGCTGTCTTGGCCGTCTCGGTCGCGGCTGTGCTCGCGCTGGTGCTCGCGGGCTGTGGTAGCAGTAGCAGTAGCAGCACCACGACGGGCAGCACCACGAAGACGACAACCACCAGCGGCGCCGGGTCCACGGCGGAGCCGACCGTCTACATGATCGGCTCGGTCACCAACAACACGTTCTGGGCGGCGGTGCAGCGCGGCTTCCTCGCGGGCGGCAAGGCATTCGGGGTGCACGCGATCTACGAAGCGCCGGGAATCCACGCGTCGTCCAGCTCGATTCCGCTGATCCAGTCCGCGCTCGCGGCGCACCCCGCTGGGATGGCCATCAACTACAGCGACGCGTCGATCAGGGCGCCCACGCTTGCCGCCCTGGACCAGGGTGTCGCCGTGACCCTGTTCAACAACAATCGCTTCGAAGAAGTCGGGGGCAAGGCAGACACCGCCACTACCGACCCGAGGATCACAACGCTCCCCTACGTCGGCGAGGACTCGCTCTTGAACGCCGAGGATCTCGCCAAGACGTTCATCCCCTACCTCAAGAAGAAGGGGACCATCCTGATCGTCGACCCCGTCCCGGGCGTCGAAGTATTGGCGTTGCGCCGGCAGGGCATCGAGACGGTGATGCACGCTAACGGCTTCTCAACTGCGTACTTGCCCGCGGGACTGGATGAGGGAACGAACCTGACCACGATCGGGTCCTACCTCCAGGCGCATTCGAACGTCGTGGGCGTGGTCGGACTGGGAGACCCTACGGGCGATCCGGCGTGTACCTATATCCAGAAGAGCAATCTCTCGATCCCGGTGGCCACGTTCGATGTGGACGCTGAAGCGATCCAGCACATTCAGAAAGGATGCATGAAGGCCGCGACCGATCAGCAGCCGTATCTGCAGGGATACCTGTCTGCGGCCAATCTGGCCTTCCAGATCGTGGATCACCTATATCCGGTGTCGGTCAACACGGGCTCGTACATCGTCACGTCTCAGAACGTCGCAGAAGTCGCGAAGGCGGTTGCGGCAGGAAAGGGCTAGACGTCAGCGGGTAAATCAACAACGCTCTGCGCCGCGCGACCGCTCGCGCGGCGCTGAGCTGTTCATCTCGAGACATGGAGGGTCATGAACACGAGCAAGATCGTACGAGCGGCTGAAGACATCGTGCGGCGCCGGGAATCCGGGCCGCTCCTCGCGCTGGTGGTGCTGGTCATAGTGTTCGGGACGGCGTCGAGTCACCTGTTCAGCGGGCAGGAGATCAACGGCGTCACGTCGCTCAGCGCGTCCATCGGCATCGTTGCCATCGGCGTGACCTTCCTGATGATCACCGGTGAGTTCGACCTGTCCGTGGGCGCCGTCTTCGGCCTGGCCGCGGTCGTCTTCGGCAAGCTGATCGGCGACTCAGGGGTGAACCCCTGGCTGGCGCTCGTGCTCGTGCTGCTTCTCGCCGCGGCCATCGGGCTGGCCAACGGAGTCGTGACGACGTGGTTCGGCATCCCTTCGTTCATCACCACGCTGGCGACCCTTCTGATCGTCCAGGGGGTGAATCTCGTCGTTTCGGGCGGCAACACGGTGCTCTATCTCGGGCACAGTTCGCTCACCTCGTTAATCGGCGGCACCATCCCAGGCACGGTGATTCAGGACCGGACGCTGTGGTTCGTGGCTTTGACGCTTGTCCTCTGGTTCGTGCTCGAGCGGACTCGATACGGGAACTGGAGTGCCGCGTCTGGAGGCCGGGCCGGCGTCGCCCGCGCGATGGGTGTGCCCGCGAAGCGGGTGAAGGTGATCAACTTCGTGATCGCATCGGTTTACGCGGGGCTCGCGGGCGTCATGCAACTCGCAGCGTATGGCGCCGCTTCGGCCCAGGACGGCCAGGACTACGAGCTGTTCGCCATCGTCGCCGCGGTGATCGGCGGGACGACGCTGTTCGGCGTCACGGGAACGATCATCGGCTCTTTCATCGGCGCGTTGATCCTGGGGCTACTCCAGGGTGGGCTGATCCTCATCGGGGTGCCGGGATCCTGGTACGAGCCGGCCATCGGAGCGATTCTGGTCGTTGCGGTGATCGCCAACGTGCGTCTGTCGAAACTGGACGTGCGATCGGCGTTCGGGCGGTTCCTCAACGCGCCGAGCGGCGACACACGCTCGTTTCTCACACAGCCCAGCGCTGAGCCCGGCGACCATGTCGGCTCCGAGGGGGCCCACGAGACTTCGGTGTCCGCCGGTGAAAAAAGCACCAACGGAAACGGAGCGGCCTCGCCCGACGCCCCGGTGTTCGAGCTCTCGGGTATCTCCAAGTACTACGGCCACACGCGGGCTCTGCACGACGTCAGCCTGTCGGTGGCCTCCGGAGAGGTCGTGGCCCTGGTGGGCGACAACGGATCGGGCAAATCGACTTTGCTCAAGATCATCACGGGCTATCACGCCCCTAGCTCCGGCCAGATCCGCTTCCTGGGGCGGGAAGTGCGACTGGGCTCGCCGGCAAAGGCACGCGCGCTCGGCATCGAGTCGGTCTATCAGGACCTGGCGCTAATCGACGAGCTCAGCCTGTGGCGGAACTTCTTCCTCGGTCGAGAGCTGTCGAGAGGGATCGGCCCGGTTCGCTGGTTGCGGCGCCACACGATGAAGCGAATCTGCAAGGGGGAGCTGGATAAGCTGGGACTGGTCCACATCGCCTCCACGGAGAGCCCCGCCTCAAGTCTCTCGGGCGGAGAGAAGCAGGCGCTCGCCATCAGTCGTGCTGTCAACTTTGGCGTGCGCGCACTGCTCCTGGACGAACCGACGGCCGCCCTGTCTGTGCGCGAGACGCGCAACGTTCTGAACGTGATCAGGCAGGCGCGTACGGAAGGCCTCGGGATCCTGTACGTCGACCACAACATCGATCACGTGGTGCCCGTCGCCGATCGTGTGGTGCTGCTCGAGCACGGCGAGATCGTGGCGACATTCATGCGAGGCGAACGGTCGGCGGACGAGCTTCGCGACCTGATCGCTCGCACGACCCACCACTCGGCCGTGGCCGCCGGGCAGTAGCGATGGCGCGGACTCAAGCGAGCTACTAGAAGGATGGAGGCGTGACCGCGGCGAGTGCCTCGACGGTCTTGGCGGACCGGTTGATCACGTAATGCGGCGTCGGCGCGTCATAGGTGATGGTGTCTCCGCCCGTGAGTTCGAAGCGGCTGTCCCCGACGTGGACGATCAAGCTGCCCTTGATCACATGGACGCACTCCTCGCCGGCGTGCGAGATCGGCGAGTGACTGTTGTCAAAGCCCGGCGGAACGCGGAACAGAAACACCTCGAGGCTCCGCTGCAGATTGGGGGTCAGCAACTCGTATTCGAGGTCGTCGTGAGGCAGGACGAGGCGCTTGCGGGCGTCGCCACGCACCACCATGGCCACCTCCGGCTCCGGTCCCGCGAAGAACGCGCCGATCGGGATGTCGAGAGCCTTGCCCAGTCGCCACAGCGTCTCGAAGGATGGGTTCGCGCTGCCCTGCTCGATCTCGCTGATCCGTCCCCGGCTGACTCCGGCCGCCGCGCTGAGGTCGCTGATCGACATGTCGCCTCGGAACCGCCGCAGCCGCTCGCCCAGCGACGCCATCCAAGCTGGAGAAGGCTCGAGGGAGTCCGTGAGGGGCGCCGGATCCCGCGCGGAATCCTTCGCATGGGTTGACGTTTTATTCGCCATCGTTCAATATATTGACAATATAACCATTAAATACTGACCATCGCAAGGGAGTCAGTCTCATGAGCTCGGTGCCATATCTGCGTCCGCTTCTCGATCGCAAAAAGCCTATCTGGGGGATGGGAGCGCACGACGTTCTTTCGGCGAAGATCGTCGAGCGTGCCGGCTTCGACGCAATCTATATCTCGTCGCTGCCGGACGCCATCGTCAACGGCGTGCCGGACATCGGCATCATTGGCCCCGAGGAGCTCGTGCGACTGTGCCGAAACGTGAGAAGGGCAACCTCTCTCCCGATCGTCGTCGATTTTGAGCAGGGGTTCGGCGAGCCGTACGCGTCGGTTTGGTGGATGCACGAGCTGGAGGCGGCGGGAGTGGCTGCCGTACACATCGACGACTACGGATTGCCATACAAGTGCCCGTTCATCCCGCCTCACGTGCTCGGCCTCGAGGACGTGGACGAGACGGCTGACAAGATCCGGGCGATGGTGGGCGAGAAGCGCAACCCCGACTTCATGGTCATCGGCCGTCCTGGGACCTACGTGGCGAACATCCAACCGACTGAAGAGGAACGGCGAGCGGACTGGTTGATGCGGGCCCGGGCGTACGCGGAAGCAGGGGCCGACGCCCTGTTCGCGATCTGCTGGACGGTCGAACACGCCGAGTGGTTCCGGACCCAGGTGGAAGGCCCTCTGGTTACGATCCGGACCATCGGGACCGAAGTGAATGCCAACCGCGTGCAGTACAGCTCCGAAATGATGGATCTGAGCATCGACGATCTGTATGCGCTCGGCTACCAGCTGTACGTCGAGCCGACGACGCTGCTGGGGGTGGGTGCCAACGCGATGCTCGCCGCCGCGGAGAAGGTCCGTGCCACCGGTCACTCGAACGCCGTTGCGGCCGAGCATGGCAACCTCTACGACCACCTTGAGCGTTGGGCCGATGTGTCAGACGTCCGCCGGATCCGGGAGACCTACGTATTCGACGGGGATGGCGCCGCAGCCAGTCAGAATTCGGATGACCGGGCCACGCGTGTGCTGAGCTGATGCCGACCGTTCCGGTTGAACTCGCCATGCGGCGGGATGACTGGTCTCGCCACGTGACCGACCTGCAGACGCAGACCTACGAGGGAGCGGTGGGGCGGGGCGAGCGGGAGGACATCTTCCTGCGAGCGTTTCGACTCACCACCCCGATCGCGCTCCGCGCCCTCGCGGGAATCTCGGCTACCTACCTCGGCGGCGCGGGTCGGACGGTCGTCGCGCCTCCCCGCCGGGTCGCCGCTGCGGAGCTCAACGGAGCGATGAAGACCCCCACCGGCGGGATGTTGGCCACGTGGGATCTCACCTGGCCGGCGCTCGAGCGCGCGCGGAACCGACTCACCGGCGAGCCGCTGCCGCCCGTCCAGATCTTTGCGATCTTTCCCGAGGACTTCACCCATCCCCACCTGGCGCTCTGCGACCTGGGGCGGCCGCGCGCTTGGATCGCCAACTGGCCGTTTCAGGTCCTTACGCTTGAGGACGCTGCACGCCAAGAGCCGGTCCTCGCCGTGATCGCCGAGGCGGAGTTGCACGAGCGGACGTTCGCGGGCGATCTGAACTGGCGACTCCTCGACCTCAACTGAGCATGATGCGGATCTGGACGCTGGGCGCGAAAGTCCCGGACCTCGATACCGAGATCGCGTTCGTCGAGGCGCTGGGTGGTGAACTCGTTCTGGATGACAGCATCCCGTTCGGCGGTCGACCGTTTCGGGTTCCGTTGCTGCGCTTCGGCGACAAGTACCTTCACCTCGCCGAGGAGATGGTGTACGAGGAGTCACTCGATACGCCGTTGGCGCCTGGCCTGTGCCACGTCGTGTTCGAGGTGGACGATCTAGAGGCCACACGCGCTCAGGCGCTGGCGGCGGGAGCGACCGAGATAACACCGGTGGCCAGGGTGGAGGCGGGATTCGGTACGCGCGACGTGGCGTTCCTGCGCTCGCCCGGTGGAATGCTGGTAGAGCTGATCAGGATCATCCACAACGCCGTGCCTCCTCCGTGATTCGGGTGGGGGTGATCGGCGCGGGAGCCGCCGCGCTCACCGCCCACCTCCCGGCGTTGACGGCGCTCGATCAGTTCGAGGTCGTCGGCTTGTGCGACACGAGCCCGGCGCGTCTCGCGGCAGTGCTTGGACGCTTTCCCGTCCCTGGGTTCGCCGAGCCAGATGCCCTCCTTGGGCTTCCCGACCTTGATGCGGTCGTCATCGCGACTCCGCCCCAAACGCACGCAACGCTCGCGGCTAAGGCGATGGAACGGGGCAAGCACGTCCTGTGTGAGAAGCCGCTCGCGCCCACCGTGCAGGAGTGCCGGCAGCTTCTCGAAATGTCGGCCCGGACCGGCACCGTCCTCGCCGTCGGCCACGAGAAGCGCTTTCACCCAAGCCTGCGCCGTGTGCGCGACCTACTCGCAGCGGGGTCTCTGGGGACCCCGTTCTATGCCGGTGTCCACTGGGGAGCGGCCGCCAAGCTCGAGCCCGAGCGCCTCATCCCACCCGGCTTCCGGCACGGCTACGAGTGGCGCTGGAGGGATCCGGCGGTCGGGGGCGGGCTCCTGCAGGACCACCTGCCTCATTACGTGGACCTGTTGCGGTTCTGGACGGCGCAGGAGCCGGTCGGCGTCCTGGCCTACACCGTCAATGTCGCCCGGGACTTCCTCGGCTGGGCCCCGGAGCACTCGGTCTGGGAGGACTTCTGTCTGGCCGTGGTCCGCTACTCGGCCGGGCTCGTGCTCCGGTTTGAGACCAGCGTCGTGGGCCGGAGCATCTCGCCGATCTGGTCGCTCGGTTCGGGCATGGGGGAGTGGACGGAGTACGGCTATCTGCTCTGCAGTGACGGCCAGCTGGTGTTCGACCTGCTGCCCTGGGATTCGTCGGAGAACGGCCGCATTGCCGTCAATCGCAAAGGCGGCGAAGGATGGCTCTATGTGGAGCAGCCCGAGCCGGTTCGCCGGGACGGTGGCGCGGCGAGTGAGATGTTCCAGGGCCAGGCTGTCGCATGGGCGGGGGCGATCGAGGGAGAGCCGAGCAGCGTCGCCAGGGGCGAGGACGGGCTCATCTGCATCGCCGCGGTAGAGGCGGCGTACCGGGCTGCCGACACGTGCGCCGAGGTGAGCCTGTCAACCTGAAGCGTCGCGGGTGCGGCGAGTCAAAGCGTCAGGAGCAGCGGTGCTTCCAGCAGCTCGCGGATTCTGGCGAGGAACTCGGCGGCGTCGGCGCCGTACAGGATGCGGTGATCGCAGCTCAGGGTGATTGTCATGAGCCGGCGGTCGACGATCTCGCCTTCGACTCGGGCCAGCGTGTTGCGGATCGACCCCACCCCGAGGATCGCCGCCTGCGGCGGGTTGATAACCGGCGTGATCGACGTCATCCCGTACATGCCGAGATTCGAAACGGTGAACGTGGGCCCGGACAGCTCGGGCGGAGTGATCGTTCCGTCCCGGACGCCCTGAGCGAGCTGACGTGACTCGGCGGCGATCGTGCCCAGAGATTTCTGGTCGGCGTCGTGGATGGTCGGAACGACGAGCGCGTGGTCAGCCGCGACAGCAATGCCGATGTTGATGTGCGCGTGAAGATCGAACTTGCCATCGCGGTATGAGCCGTTGGCCAGCGGGTGGTCGCGCAGCGCGAGCGCGGTGGCCCTGATGACGAGGTCGTTGAGCGACGGCGCATCGGCGAGGAGGTCTTTGAGCTGTGCCCGGAAAGCGACAGCGGCGTCCATCGCGACCTCGGTCTGGACCTGGAAGTGCGGAATCGTCGCCTTCGCCTCGGCCATCCGGCGGGCGATGAGGGATTGCAACCGAGTCGGCTCGACCGTCTCGACCCCGTTCCCGCGGTCTGGCGCTGGTGAGCGGGCTGGCGCCGGTAAGCGGTCTGGCGCCGGCGGGCCGGCGGCGGCTCGGGGGGCGATTCCGGCTTGTCCCAGCACGTCGTCGCGGGTGATGCGACCGAGAGGCCCCGTGCCCGCGATGCCCCGGAGAGAGACGCCATGGGCGCTGGCGGCCCGCCGTGCGAGTGGCGTGGCGCGCACCGGCGCGTCCCCCGTGGCCTCCAGGACATCCTCGACCGGGCCGACTTTGACCGCGCGCTCCCCGCCGTTGGCCTGTGGCTCCGGGGTCGCGGCTTCGTCGGATCCGGGTTGCGGCGCCTCGACATCGGGGGCACCGCCGACTTGGGCGATTGGAGCTCCGACCGGGAGGGTGCTCCCTTCGGGGGCGATAATTTCCAGCCGGCCGGTCGCCTCGGCCGGATGCGTGACGGTCGCCTTGTCGGTCTCGATCTCAAGTAGGTCCTCGCCGGCCTTCACCTGATCGCCGTCATTTTTAAGCCAGGTGAGGATCGTGCCCCGCTCCATCGAGTCAGACAGCTTCGGCATGGTCAGCTCGGTCACGGGCTGGCTCCCTCTAGGAGGTCGATGGCGGCGTCGACGATCGTGTCGGTGTCGATCCCGAAGTGGCGGTAGAGGTCCTCGACGTCGCCGGACTGGCCAAAGTCGCTTACGCCGAGGCAGGCGATGGGCGCAGCCCGGACCGCCGAGAGGAAGCTCAGTGTGTGCGGATGCCCATCCAGCACGCTCACGATCGGTGCGATCCGATCGGCGGGGAACAGCTCATCAAGGATCTCTTCAGAGCCGCCCTCGAGACCCTGCCTGGCCTGTAACGCTCGGAACACGAGGTCGGGTGAGGTGAGGCAGATCACATCGCCCTCTATGCCGGCGGTCGCGAGCGTGTCTGCCGCTGCGATTACCTCGGGCAGCACGGCGCCCACCCCGACCAGCGTCACGGCCGGGGTCGCACGCGCGGACCGCAGCCGATAGCCCCCAGCCAGTGCGTGGCGTCGGCGGAGCTCACGGGCTTCCGGATCCTCCGGCACGTCGCCCAGCGCCTGATCGATCGGGCGAGTCGTGAGGCGGAAGTACGCGGAGCTGCCGTCCGATCGGCCGAGTCGCGTGAGCGCGTCGAGCAACGCCCACTCCAGGTCCTGACCGAACGCGGGCTCCCACGCCATGCAGCGCGGCTGCTCGAGCCCGATCGACGGCGTGATGATCGATTGGTGGGCGCCGCCTTCGGGCGCGAGAGTGACCCCGGAGGGCGTGCCCACCAGGATCGATTGCCCTCCGGCGTAGATCCCGAATGACCAGGGCTCCAAGGCGCGTCCGACGAACGGGTCATACAGCGTTCCAATCGGTAGAAGCGCCTGCCCGTCGCGTGACCACGTCGCACCGAGCTCGCCGAGCAGTCCGACCAAGTTGCCCTCGGCGATCCCCAGTTCGATGTGCCGGCCATGCTCTGATTCGCGCCAACGCACCAGCGTGTCCGTGTCGTCGGCGAACCAGTCGATCCGCTCGCCGAGGTGCCAGATCCCGACGTGGTTGATCCAACCACCCAGGTTCGTCGACGACGCGACGTCGGGGCTCACCGTCACCACGCGCGTCGCCACCTCGGGCGCGCCGTGCGTCAGGTCGACGAAGAATCGGCCGAATGCCTGCTGGGTCGACGCTCGGCCCTGATGTTTCCGTCCTAGGTCGGCGGGCGGTGGAGGTGCGGTCGTCGGACTGACGTTCTCGCGCGCGAGGCGGCGCGCAACCTCGGCGCAGAGCTCGGCCTCGGGCGAGCCGTCTGGGAAATGCGCCCATGGGTCATCCGGGTCCGCGCCCGTGGCTCGCGCGAGCTCCCGCATCTGCGCATCGGTGAGCAGCGCCGAGTGGTTGGCCGGGTGCCCCTGCGTCGCCAGGCGCCACGCCTTGATCGTGTAGGCGAAGATCACCGACGGTCGATCGCTCACCGCGTCGGCCTGCGCCAGGGCATCGAGGACGTCCGCCAGATCGTGCCCGCCGAGGTCGCGGATCGCGCGCAGCAGCCCATCGTCGTCGAGCTCGCTGATCAGCTTGGCTACGTCCCGCGCGCCGGCGCCGGTTCCGGGTAGGCGCTCGCGCAGCTCCTCGGCGGATGCGCGCAGAAGCCTCTGGTACTCCTCGTTGGGCATCTCGTCGATCCGCCGGCGCAGCCCTTCGCCCCCGGGACGGTCGAACAGCTCGCGCAGCCACCGGCCGTACTTGACCGTGATCGTGTGCCAGCCCGCCGCCTCGAACATTCGCGCGATCCGGCCGGCGGCCATGTCGGGCACGATCCGGTCCAGTGACTGTCGGTTCAGATCCACGATCCACAACACCTCTCCGAGCCGCGGTACGAGCGGATCGACGAGCGTCTCCCAGATCGCGCCCTCGTCGAGTTCCGCGTCGCCGACGAGGGCGACCTGTCGGCCGCCTTGGGGCACCTCGAAGTGGCCGGCCACGTACCGGTGCGCCACCGCGCCCCAAACCGTGGCTGTCGCGCCGATCCCGACGGATCCGGTCGAGTAATCCGCAGGCACGGGATCCTTCAGTCGGCTCGGGTAGCTCTGGAGGCCGCCGAACTCGCGCAGCCTGGTGAGATAGCTCGCGTCGAGCTGGCCGAGCAGGTACTCGATCGAGTGCAGCACCGGCGAGGCGTGCGGCTTGACGGACACCCGATCGGGCGCGCGCAGATGCTCGAACCACAGAGCGGTCATGATCGTCGCGACCGACGCCGACGAGGCTTGATGGCCGCCGACCTTCACGCCCGACCGCGTCTCTCGCACGCGGTTCGCGTGGTGGACGGTCGACATGGCCAGCCAAAGGACGCGGTCCTGCATGGCGTCGAGCAATGCCAGCCTTTCCGCCCGAGCGGTCGCGATCGCCATCCCGGAATTCTTTCGCGGAAAGCGCGCGATGCGACGTCATCGCCCCGGAGGATCCGCACTCGCGATAAAATTTTGCGCAGATCAGCCCTAAAACGTTACGATCTTTTCGTGGCGGCGCCCGTCCTCGACGCACTCGATCACCGAATCCTAGATCTGCTCGTCCAGGACGCTCGACGGTCCGCGAGCGAGATCGGCCGGCTGATCAACCTGTCGCCCGCGTCCGCCAAACGTCGGATAGATCGGCTAGAGGCCGCCGGCTACATCCGCGGCTACACGGCAATCCTCGATCACGCCAAGCTCGGACGCCACCTCGAGGCGTTCGCCGAGCTGCGCTTCGCTCCCGGCACGCAGGTCGGCGACATCGACCACTCCCTCGACGACCTTCCTGAGCTCGTCGAATCGTTCACGGTCGCCGGCGACCCCGACGCGCTCGTACGCCTGCGCGTCAACGACGTCGATCACTTAAAGCGCGTCATCGACCGCATCCGGCGAAGCCGACGCGGCAGCGCCACGGTGATCGGGACGAAGACGCTGATTGTGCTCGGCACCAGCAAGGGGCGTGCCGGCGCCTGAGTGGCGCTCGACGACTTGGGTGTCAACCCGGTGACTGCTCGCCCTGGCCGATGACGTCGCGGCCCCGGGGGTAGCTCCAATGGCATGCTGGTTCTGGCGGGGAATTTCATCGCGCTCTGGCATGACGGTCCCATCTGGGTCGCGCTTGCGATCTTGGGTGCCGTGGCGTGGATCGTCTGGGATCGGCGCCGACGGGGGTAAGTACACGTCGTGTCTGCTGAGGGCCCTCAACGCCACAAGCGCAAGCAGCGCCCCCAGGCCCGATTAACCACATGGACGATTCGGTTTGCCATGGCCGCGCGCGCCGCCGTTCTGGCGGTCGCGTTACCTCCTCGGCTTCGTTTTCAGGGGCGACGTTCACCTCGCGGTAGGCGTGGGCGGCCTGATCCTCGACGGGTTCATGCTGTTGACCCTGGCGCCGCTGTACCACCAGCACCGTCTGGGCCCTTGACCTTGGGCTGAGGCCGACAGCCCCCGCCAGAGCCGTCGGGCCGCGTCGTGCTCGCAGTGATCGTCGTCGTCCTCACCGGCGTGCTGTGGCTCCAGGGCGTTCTCGGCAAACCCGCCCAGGCGCTGGGGGCACGCTGCACGTCGACACCGTTCAGGAGATCCTCATCGGCGTCCAGCTGGCCGTGACGGCGCCGATCGTCGAGGAGATCTTCTTCTGGGGTTTGCTCTACCGCGCGCTGCGCAATCGCCTGAGCATTCTCCCGGCGGCGCTCATCGCTGGGTTTGTCTTTGGCGCGGTACACGGCGTGGCGTATCCGCTCAACACGCTCCCGCCGAGAATGGTGTTCGGCGGTGGCGCGCGCCGCTCGTACAGCGCGGCGTGGCAACCGAGGACGTCGAACGGTTAGTCGTCCCGCCGGCTCGTGAGCGACCCGGACGGGACGACTGAACGACTGTATGGACGTCTACGACTCGTGAGCCGGAGCCGGGGCGCCGTTGAGCGATGGTGGCGGGACACTGTGTCCGTTGCGCCGCTCACGGCGGCTCTCGAGCGCGGCGACGAGGTGCTGGGCAGCTTGCG
>DATBYI010000750.1:0-2550 GCA_036513815.1 Solirubrobacteraceae bacterium | reverse complement strand
GGCGTAGGTTCGCGGCCAGCACGTCCTGTGGTCGTGGCGCTAACATAGAGAACGTATCGTTCAGTTTAGCGAACGACGAGGCGCCGGCGCAGCCGCCACACCAGTCCCAATCCCATGACCATCTTCTACTTCGACGTCGGTTCTCCGTACGCGTACCTAACGGCCGAACGGTTGGAACGGGTGCTTCCGGCGCCCGTTCGGTGGCAGCCGGTCCTCCTCGGAGGACTCTTCAAGCTGACCGGGCGCAGGTCATGGGCGCTCGGCGACTACCGCCACCGCCAGACGGGCATGGCCGAGATCGAGCGGCGCGCCCGCACCTACGGGCTGCCGCCGATCGTGTGGCCCGACCCCTGGCCGACGGACTATCTGGGGGCGATGCGCGCGGTCACGTGGGCGTTCTCGCTCGGGCGCGGGCACGAGCTCGCGACCCAGTTGTTCCGTGACGGCTTTCGGCGCGGCCATGAGCTGAGCATCGAGGCGCACGTGCTGAGCGCGGCGTCCGCTGTCGGGCTCGACCGGCGCGAGACCCACGACGCGATGCGGGACCCGGACATCAAGCGATCGCTCCGCGACGCCACCGAGTCCGCGCACGCGCTCGGAGTGTTCGGGGTCCCCACGATCGGCGTGGCCGGTGAGCTCTTCTGGGGCGATGATCGCCTCGAAGACGCGGCCGAGCACGCGCGTTCCGTCGGGCGCGCAGCGTAGCCTCGGACGGCCATGCCCCGTCCGACCTCGATCCACGTCTGCTCGGCCTGCGCCCACGAGACCTCCCGCTGGGAGGGGCGGTGCCCGGGATGCGGCGAATGGAACACGCTGGTCGAGCAGGTGCGCAGGCCGGCGGGGGCGAGGCGCGGATCGGGCGCGCCCGGCGCGCGCTCGAACGGTGGCGCGGCGGTGAAGCCGGTGGCGCTGCGGGACGTCACCGCCGTTGAGCAGGCGCGGCTGCACACGGGTATCGGCGAGCTCGACAACGTGCTGGGCGGTGGGATCGTGCCCGGCTCCATGGTGCTGATCGGGGGCTCTCCCGGGATCGGGAAGTCGACGCTCACGACGATGGTGCTGGCAAACCTGCACCAGGCCGGGCGGCGGACGTTGTATGTCTCGGCGGAGGAGTCCGCGGCCCAGATCAGGCTGCGCGCGCAACGGCTCGGCTCGGGCGCGCTCGGGATTCCGGTCATCGCCGAGACGGATCTGGATCGCGTGCTGGCGACGCTCGAGCAGGAGCGCCCCGAGGTGTGCGTGATCGACTCCGTGCAGACGCTCCACGCCGCCGAGCTCTCGAGCGCGGCTGGCTCGGTGGCGCAGGTCCGCGAGGTGGCGGGCGAGCTGATGCGCGTGGCCAAGGCGCGGGGGATCGCCGTCCTGCTCGTCGGCCACGTGACCAAGGACGGCGCCCTCGCGGGGCCCCGCGTGCTCGAGCATCTCGTCGACTGCGTGCTCCAGTTCGAGGGCGAGCGCGAGCGGACGTATCGCACCGTGCGCGCCGTCAAGAACCGCTTCGGGTCGACCAATGAGGCGGGCGTATTCGAGATGCGCGACGATGGTCTGGTCGAGGTGCTCGACGCCTCGGCGCGGTTCGTGGGGGAGGCCACCCGCGCGCCCGGCAGCGTCGTCCTGTGCGCGATCGAGGGCTCCCGTCCGCTCCTCGTCGAGGTCCAGGCGCTCGTCTCACCCTCGGAGCTCGTCCCTCCGCGGCGAGTCGTCTCGGGGCTCGACCGCAACCGTCTGGCGCTCGTGCTCGCCGTGCTCGGGCGCCACGCCGGGATCGGCGCCGGCAGCTCCGACGTGTTCGTCAACGTCGTCGGCGGCGTCCGCGTCGACGAGCCCGGAGCAGATCTCGCGGTGGCGCTGGCGCTGGCCAGCGCGGTAAAGGGGAAGGCGCTGAGCAGCGCGGGCGGGCAGCCGCTCGCCTGCTTCGGCGAGCTCGGGCTGACCGGCGAGCTCCGGTCCGTCGCACACGGCGACCGGCGGCTGGCCGAAGCGGCCAAATTCGGCCTCCATCCAGTGCTCGAACCAAACGCTCACCGCACGCTGCGCGCGGCGTTGGCCTGCGCGTTCGGCGGCGCGAGCGGCGGAGCGCTCGCGGCTTGAGCCTCGCCTGGGCTGGTCCGTAGGCCGTCAAGAAGCGGTAAAATCGACCTTCATGCCGCCGCGTTCCGGGGAAGAGCTCAAGGGAGAGCTCGAATCTCGACAGGATTCCCGGCTGGTGAGGGCGCTTGAGATGGTCGCCCCCGGAACGGCGCTTCGGGAGGGAATCGACAACATCCTGCACGCCCACACCGGCGGGCTGATCGTCATCGGCGACCCTGACGAGCTGGCCTTCTTGTTCTCGGGCGGGATCAAGCTCGATCTCGACTACTCGCCCGCGCTTCTTTACGAGCTGGCCAAGATGGACGGCGCGATCGTGCTGAGCTCGAACGCGACCAAGATCGTTCACGCCAACGTCCAGCTGACGCCCGACCCGACGATCCTGACCTTCGAGACCGGAACCCGCCACCGCACGGCGGAGCGCGTCTCCAAGCAGACCGACGCGCTCGTGGTGGCGATCTC
>DATBYI010000749.1:0-3728 GCA_036513815.1 Solirubrobacteraceae bacterium | reverse complement strand
GTGCAGTCCTCGCGGCAGCGCGAACGTGCGCACGACCGCAGCGTGCTCGCCGATGATGCTGGCCTCGATCCGCTGACCGGGATGGCTGATCTCGGCCCCGGCCAGGACCATCGAGTTGTCGAGCTCGGCGCCACTGAGCGTGGCGCCCGCGCCGATCGCCGTGAACGGGCCGATGAAGGAATCCTCTATGACGGCGTTATCGTCGATGGCCACCGGCCCGTGCAGGATGCTGCCCGAGACGCGAGCCGAGGAGCTGATCGCCACCCGTCCGTGCACCACGTTGTTGTCGCCGAAGCTGCCATCGACGGCAGGAACCGGAAGGGCGTCGAGCATCATTCGGTTCGCGACGAGGAGATCCTCGGTCTCCTCGCTGTAGCGCCAGTGGCCACCGAGCTCGCATACAGCGACCCGGCAGTCGCTGGTGCGAAGCCAGTCCGCGAGATCCTGCTGGTCGGCGTCGTCGCTGCGCAGCGCCTCGATCATGGGTGCGGCGGCCGGCCCGACAATCGCCGGGGCCGACAAGATACGCGCTGAGTGCGCGGGGGCCCTCGGGCCGCGCCGGCCGATTCCGGTTCTCGAGCCGAGCACGACGGCGTCCACATCGCCGACGTTGAACCGTTGCCACATCGCCGAGACCTGACCCGGGAACAGACTATCGCCGGGGTACACGAGCACCGGCTCGTCGGCGACGATCCGCTCGAGCTCGGTCAGCGCGGTCTGGCGCCCGTCGTCCTTGGGCGCGGTCGTGTAGGAGGCCTCCACCCCCCACGGGCGCCCGCCGCCGAGGACTTGCTCGAGCTCCTCGCGCGCGCGCGGGCTGACCACCACCCGCACCCGATCGATTCCCGCCGCCGCCAGCTCGTCAAGGACGTGGTAGATCAGCGGCAGGTTCGCAATCGGCGTCGAGTAGCGCGAACGTCCGGCGCAGCCGCACGCGTGCGCCTCGCCTACCGCAGTTGCATCGATGATCGCGAAGGTCACCAGCTCCTCCTACCGGTCGAGATCGAACCCCGGCAGTTCGATGCCGACCATTCTTTCTGAATCTCCGCGAGGTTAGCCAGCCGCAGCCGGAGAGAGCGCGCGAGCGAGGTCGGCGCGCGAGGACGGGATGTCCAGCTTGCGGTAGACATGACGAAGGTGGAACTCCACCGTCTTAGGAGTAACGAACAGAACCTGTGAGATTTGACGCGTCGTCAGGCCGCCGGCGGCAAGATCCGCGACCCGGCGCTCACTCGGCGTCAGTGCCTGGACGCCGCTCAGGATCGCGCGGCGGGAGCGCGCACCGGTGGCGTCGAGCTCCTCGCGCGCCCGCCGGGCCAGGACGGCCGCCCCGTCGCGCTCGGCGAGCTCCAATCCCTTGCGCAGCGGATGGCGGGCCGCGGTGCGCTGGTTGGCGCGCCGGGTCGCCGCCCCCAGGTCGACGAGGGCGCTCACATACTCGAGCCGGGGCGGAGCCGATCGCCCGATCCTCACCGCTTCGGAGAGCAGATCGAGGACGCGGTTGCCTTGGGCGGCGAACGCGAGCACGCGCAGGTCGCGGATGACCACGCGTGTCAACCCTCGCTCCCGCGCCAGCTCCAGCTCCTCCTCGGCGAGCCCGCGGGCGCGCCGACCGTCGCCGAGTGCCAGCCGCGCCAGGGCGGCGGTCGAGCGCCAGGCGACGACGCCGGGTCCCATTGCGCCCCAGGAGGCGCGCGAGAGACGGCCCGCCTCCAGGGCATCGGCCAGCGCCTCCCCGGGGCGGAGCTGAGCCAGGCGAAGCTGGGCTCGCAGATCGAGGAGCATGGGCGCATCGATCGCGTCGATGCCTTCGCCGTCGGGGACCATCGCGAGCGCCGCCTCCGCTTCCTCGAGCCGGCCCTGTGCCAGGCGGCAGGCGGCGATCAGCCCGCGCGCCGCGGGATCGCCGCGGTAGGCGGCGCGGGCCGCCTCGGCGACCGCGAGGGCGGCAGTGACCCGGCCCTGGTGGTAGAGGCTCCACCCCTGCCAGCGGGCGGCTCCGGGCGGCCCGACGGCTCGGCCCGAGCCGGTCGCGGCTTCCGCGACCTCCACCGCCCGCTCGAGCTCGTCGACGAACAGCAGCGACCCTGCCACCGCCGGCCAGGCCTCAGCGTCCCCGTCGGACTCGAGCAGCGCCCCGTCGCCCCAGGCGAGGTCGGCGAGGTCGAGGACCGCTTCGCGGTGCCCGTCGGCGAGGCTCTTCTGGAGCGCCAGATGAGCGGCCGTCGCACGCGGTCCCTCCGTCGACGCGCGTTCGCTCGACGCGAGCGTGACGATCTCCGACGCGGACCGAAGCGCCGTGAGCGCCGGCGGGTCGGCGCTCGATGCCTCCGGGGAAGCGGCCACGATGACCGCGATGGGAAGCCGTCTGATCCGCGGCGCGATGTAGGCCAGGAAGCGAAGTGTCGGCCCGTCGGCGCGCTCAACGTCGTCGACGAGGAGCGCGAGCGGTCGTGGCGGCGGGGCGGGAGCGCCGTCGGACACGAGCGCCCGAGCCAGCCAGAAGAGCCCGTGGATGATCGCGTAGACGCGCTCAGGCTCCGTGGATACCTCACGGATTAACCCGCCGGAGAGCAATTCCCCGGCGGGTCGTGCCGGGCCCTCGAGCAGAACGGCCCGCTCGCGCTCCCCCGCATCGAACCACGTCTCCTCGAACAGCTGGATCGCCACGCCGAACGGGAACTCGCGCTCGAGTGCGCGCCCCTGCGCGTCGACCACGCGCATTCCGGCGGACCGCGCGGCGTCCGCCGTCTCGGTCACGAGCCGACTCTTGCCGGCACCGGCCGCGCCCTCGACGTAGATCACGCATCCCTCGCCGGACGCCGCGTCCACCAGATGTTGCCTCAGCGCACCCAGCGCGTCGGGGTCTCCTGACGCGCCGCCGCGTCCAGATCCCGTCCCTTCACTCACTGAAAACCCCAAGAAGCATTCCTTGCCGTTGCGACAAGAGTACTAGGGGGATCCCCCTGGCGCAAATAAGTAGGTGCCTATTCGTCCAAGCGCATCAATATTTGCGGAGATCCGCTTTTTATCGGCTCAGAACGTCCCGACGGCTCGGAGCGCCGCGCCCGCTCGTAGCCTCCAGAACATATAACTAGGGGGGGACCCTGGTGCGAGCGTTGATCAGCCATAGCAAGCTTTAGCAAGCCTGATCGTCCTGGACGGACGTTAGGCGGGGCAAGAAGCAAACGACGAACGGAAGCGTCAGACACCAAAGGGGGTGAAGGCACCTCGTATCGCCGGCGCGCTGCGCTGGCGGAACGTGCCGGATCATGCAGTCCACAGAAACTCACAACGCCAAGACGGGCGCCCACCGACGGATTACGTCAACCGGGTTTCGCGCCCACACACCACTCCAGCCGGTCGATCGGGAAATCACCAACGCGGTGGCGAGGGCTCAAGCGGGGGACAGCGACGCCATCCGCGTTCTCTACCTCCGCTACAAGGACAACGTCTACGGCTACGTGCTCAGCTTCGTCCGCGATCAGCACGAGGCCGAGGACATCACGCAGCACGTGTTCCTCAAGCTGATGTCGGCCCTCCACAAGTATCGGCCGGGCGAGGCGCCGTTCACGTCATGGCTCCTGCGGGTCGCGCGCAACGTCGCGCTCGACCACATGCGCCGGCGGCGTTCGCTGCTGTGCGAAGAGGTGTACGACGCCACGCATCAGAGCGACGACTCGGGCGACGACCGCCGGCGCGGACTCGAGCAGGCGCTCGAACTGCTT
>DATBYI010000748.1:0-4699 GCA_036513815.1 Solirubrobacteraceae bacterium | reverse complement strand
CGAGATCATCGTGCGGCCCGATCTGTACCAGGCGTATGTCGGCGAGCAGAGCCTCGAGCTCACCGCTCGCGAGTTCGAGATCCTCCAGCTGCTGGCTCAGTCCGATCGAGTCCTCCGCCGCGAGGAGATCTACGAGCGGGTCTGGGGATATGCGATGGCGCACGGCGACCGGTCGGTCGACGTGTTCGTCCGCAAGCTGCGTCAGAAGCTGCGCGCGATGTCGCCCATGTGGGGCTACATCCACACGCACTTCGGCGTCGGCTACCGGTTCGCACCCGAATTCGAGGGGGATCGCATGGGAGAGGGGAACCACGCGATCGAGGCAGCCCGAGAGCTGCCCGCAGCGCTCAGCCGCTGATCTCCCGCGCGCGGGGGCGTAGCTCGCCCCTACGTTTGCTCGGTCGGAAGCCGGCCCGTCATCCCCGCGCACACGGGGCCGAAACGGGTCGCGATCACAAGTTCTTCACATCGTCGTTACGACTCGATAACGCGATGGGTCAATTCGCCCGCGAGCATCGATCGGCATGTCGGCTACCGCGAGGCCGGGGAGCGAGGTCATCGAAATCGGTCCGCTGCAGATCCTCCCCGAGGAGCATCTGGCACGCGCGAACGGACGCGCGCTCGTGCTGTCGATCCGGGAACTTCGTCTGCTGACTGAGCTGGCGCGGCGCGCGGACCGGATCATGCCGCGCGAAGAGCTGTTTCGTCTCGTATGGGGACGCGAGATGCGCGCCGGGGATCGCTCCGTCGATGTGTATGTGCGCAAGCTGCGGGTGAAGCTCGAAGAGGCGCTGCCGGGGTGGCGATTCATCCACACACACTTCGGTTTCGGCTACCGCCTGTCGGCAGAACATGCACAAAACACGAACGAGCGGTTCACAAGTGAATAACACCTCCGCAGATCGCTGGACGCAGACTCTGGCGGACACCGAGCAAGGAGATAATCGTGAAACTAAGACGCATCGCCGCTTTCGGCGCTGCGATCGCCGCGTCGATGGCGATCGTGGCCTGCGGCTCGAGCAACAGCTCCACCTCCAGTGCCGGCGGTTCTAGCGCCAGCTCGTCCTCAAGCAGCTCGGGCGGGAGCAGCGGATCCGGCACGATCAACGGCGCGGGCTCGACCCTGGCCGCCCCGATCTACCAGCAGTGGGGATCGACGCTCAAGGGCCAGGGGCTGACCGTCAACTTCAACCCGGTGGGCTCGGGCGCCGGCCAGACCGAGCTCGAGTCGGCGACGGTTGACTTCGCCGGCAGCGACCCATCGTTGAAGGCGAGCGACAAGGCCAAGATGAAGGGCCCGGTCCTCCAGTTCCCGGTGGCCGCGGGCGCGATCACCGTTTCCTACAACCTGTCCGGAGTCAAGAGCGGGCTGAAGCTCGACGGCCCAACGGTGGCCGGGATCTTCATGGGCAAGATCAAGACCTGGAACGACCCGGCGATCAAGGCGCTGAACCCGGGAGCGAGCCTCCCGAGTACCAACATCACGGTCGTGCACCGCTCGGATTCCTCGGGCACCACCCAGGGCTTCACGACGTGGCTGTCCGACGTCGATCCGGCCTGGAAGTCCTCGGTCGGCGAAGGCAAGGACGTGAACTGGCCGACCGGAACGGGCGGCAAGGGCAACTCGGGTGTCGCCGCCGTGGTCAAGCAGACGTCTGGCGCGATCGGCTACGTCGAGCAGGCCTACGCGCTGGAGAACGGGTTCACGTACGCGGCGGTGAAGAACTCGGCCGGCTCGTACGTGCTGCCGACGATCCCCAACAGCTCGGCCGCGTTCCTCGGGATCACGGTTCCGCCGGACCTCGGCATCTCGACGATCAACTCGTCGAACGCGGGCGCCTACCCGATCGTCTCGCAGACGTTCCTCGACGCCTACAAGGACCCGTGCAAGGACGGTGGCGCCAGTTCCGGTACCGCCGCCGCGCTCAAGAAGTTCCTCACCTACGCGTTCGGCGCCGGGCAACAGACGCTCGGCGCGGGCTCCAACCAGCTCCCGTACGCGCCGCTGCCGGCGGCGCTGGCCGACAAGGACAACACGCAGCTGGCGACGATGGTCTGCAACGGATCGCCGATCTCGTAGGGACGTAGGTGTCAGCAAGCGCCACAACCGCCACCGGCGGCCGCTCGGCTCTCGAGCGGTCGCCGGCCGGCCGTATTCCGGATCAGGTCCTCAAGTGGGGGCTGAGCGGCCTCGCCGCGCTCATCCTCATCCTGATCGCGTACTTCCTGATCCGTCTGATCGGGGAGTCCGGCCACGTGTTCAGCACGTACGGACTCAACTTCATATTCGGCAACGACTGGGACGTCTCGCGGAACATCTACCACGGTGGCGCGTTGGTGTTCGGGACGATCGTCACGTCGATCATCGCGCTCATCCTGGGCGTGCCGGTCGCGGTCGCAAGCGCCCTATTCATCAACGAGATGTGTCCGCGCAGGCTGCGCAGCCCGCTCTCCATCCTCGTCGACCTCCTCGCGGCGGTTCCGTCGGTCGTCTACGGGCTCTGGGGGGTGTTCGTGCTGGCGCCGAAGCTGCTCCCGGCCGAGAAGTGGTTCGCGAGCACGTTCTCGTTCATCCCCTGGATCGGCGGCGGCATTCCGACCCTCTACAACTACTTCATCGCCGGGCTGATCCTGGCCATCATGATCCTCCCGATCGTCTCGGCGATCTCGCGCGAGGTCATCGCCACCGTTCCGCAGGAGCTGAAGGAGGCGTCGCTGGCGCTGGGGGCGACGCGGTGGGAGATGATCCGGATGTCGGTGATTCCGTACTCGCGTTCCGGGATCACGGGCGGGGCGATGCTCGGCATGGGCAGGGCCATCGGCGAGACGATCGCCGTCGTGCTCGTGATCGGCAGCGCGCCGAAGATCGGCAGTCATCTGTTCGCGCAGGGCTACACGCTGGCCGCGGTCATCGCCAACGAGTTCGGCGAAGCAACCGGGATTCACACATCGGCGCTGTTTGCCGCCGGCCTCGTGCTGTTCGTCCTCACGCTGATCGTCAACGTAATCGCACGCTGGTTCATCTCCCGCGGCTCGCACGGCACGCGCGGCACTGGCGCCACCGGCATGACGATCGCCTCCGCCTCGGGGAGTGATCAATGAGCGCGATCACGACCGCGCCACGGATCTCGGCACGGCGCCGGCGCACCGACAAGGTGATGCGCGGCGGGCTGTTGGCCGCGACGATCATCGCGTTGATCCCGCTTATCCTGATCATCTACTACCTGCTCCACAAGGGGCTGAGTGCATGGACGACGAGTGGCTTCTTCACCACCGACCCCACCGGCAGCTTCTTCGGTAACCCGGGCGGCATCCGCTCAGCGATCCTCGGCTCGCTCGAGATCATCGCGCTCGCAACGCTCATCTCGATCCCGATCGGGATCGGCGTGGGCCTCTATCTGACCGAGTACGGGAAGGACGGGTGGTTCGCGAACGTCGTGCGCTACTTCGTCGACGTGATGACGGGTGTGCCGTCGATCATGTTCGGCCTCTTCATCTACATCGTGCTCGTGACCAGTCGCTTCGGCGGGACCGGGTTCGCGGCCTGGAAGGGCGCGGTGGCGATCTCGCTGCTGATGCTCCCGATCGTCATCCGCTCAGCCGAGGTCGTGCTGCTGCTCGTCCCGAGCAGCCTGCGCGAGGCCGCGCTGGCGCTCGGGGCGCCACGGTGGCGCGTCGTCTTCCAGGTCGTGCTGCCGACCTCGGCTTCCGGCCTCATCACCGGCTCGCTGCTCGCCATTGCCCGGGGCATGGGCGAGACCGCCCCGCTGCTGTTCACCGTGTCGACCGCGTTCGGCTTGACGTTCAGCCTCGGCCAGCAGATGAACACGATGCCCTTCCTGATCTACACCGACATCACATCGCCGCGAACGGCGATCCAAAACATCGCGTGGGGCACGGCGCTGACGCTGGTGGTAATCGTGCTGCTCTTTAACCTGTTCGCTCGATTGATCGCCTCAAGGAGTCGCATGGCATGATCCCCCCCGACACAACGAGCAAGGGACAGACCGATATGTCCACGGCAGGGAGCCCCTCGGAGCGGTCGCAGACGGCTCGGGAAGGCGCGAAGCCCGCAGGTGGCGCGGAGAAGGCCGGCCACGCGGTGAAGCTGAAAGACCTGAACGCGTACTACGGCGCTGAGCACGCGATCAAGAACGTCACGATCGACTTCCCCGCCAACGAGGTGACCGCGTTGATCGGACCCTCGGGATCAGGCAAGTCGACAGTCGTTCGGTGCATCAACCGGATGCACGAGGAGATTCCGGGCGCCCGCGCCGAGGGCAGCGTCAAGCTCGACGAGCTCGACATCTACGCCCAGGACGTCGACGTGACCGCGGTGCGCAGGCTGATCGGGATGGTCTTCCAGAAGCCGAACCCGTTCCCGACCATGTCGATCTTCGACAACGTCGCCGCCGGGCTCAGACTTACCGGGACCAAGAGCAGCAATCTGAAAGACCTAGTCCATCACTCGCTCCAGGCGGTGGGGCTGTGGGATGAGGTCAAGGATCGCCTGAGCTCACCGGGGATCGGATTGTCCGGCGGTCAGCAGCAGCGGCTATGTATCGCGCGGACAGTCGCGATCGAGCCCGAGGTGATCCTGATGGACGAGCCCGCCTCGGCGCTCGACCCGATCTCGACGCTGAAGATCGAGGAGCTCATCGACGAGTTGAAGGAGCGCTACACGATCGTGATCGTCACC
>DATBYI010000747.1:0-6719 GCA_036513815.1 Solirubrobacteraceae bacterium | reverse complement strand
CGGTGCTCGACGAGACGACGTCGAGCGTGGCCTGGATCTGCGGGTCGAGACCCCAAAGCTCGAGGATCTCGGCCAGCAGGCCCTGCTTCCCGCCCGCCGACGAGTACACGGTGGCGGGCGCGACGTCGGCCTCCGCCGCGATGTCGTCCACCGTGGTCGCGAAGTACCCGCGCTCGGCGAACAGCTTGCGCGCGGCGTCGATGATCGCCTGCTTGGTGACGAGTGCGTACCGCTCGCGCCGCGTGAGCCTGGGAGCGTCTTCGCTCATCGATCGACCGTAGCAGTTGACACACGCTCACTAGTCTCAATAAACTTGTGCTCTGCTGGTTGGGGCCTAACTCTAATGAAGTCTCAGTGGCACAAGCTCTACGCCGCGACAGTCGACGCGCCGCCCTCGGTGCTGTTCAAGCTGCTCTCGGACATGCCCAACTACGGTGAGTGGCTCCCGGGCTCGGGACAGTTCGGAAAAACGACGGACGTCGAGCCGTACCCAGTCCAGCTCGGCAGCCGCTATCACGATGGCAAGCCGGATGAGCGAGGCAAGAGCTGGTGGGGGACGGTCACCGGCTTCCAGCCGCCCGGCGCGCTCGACTTCCACCACACGATCTTCGTCGGGCAGCTGCGGGCAAGGGTTGACGTGCACATCCATTATTCCTTCGAGCCGGTGGAGGGGGACGAGAAGCGCACGCGCGTCGGTCGCTGGCTTGTCCTCGACATCGCGATGCCAGTAGCTTTGCGCCCACTGCGGCGATTCATCACCTCAGCCTTTGACAAGGAGAACCGCCGCACTCTGGCCGCGGTCAAGCAGTACGCGGAGGCTCACCCAGACATGGTCTAGATGTGACAGCGCCCCGGAGATCCTCGGTCATGCAGGCGTTCAAAGCGCCGAGCGTTTGGGTTCCCCCACTGGTGGTCGTGGCCGTTCTCGTGTTCGTGATGACGCTGGTCTACCTCGGATCGGTCGTCGACCCCGCCGGACATCTACACGGTCTTCCGGTGGGGATCGTCAACGAGGACACGGGCGCGACGGCGGGTTCCCGTCACGTCGATTTCGGCGAGAGCCTCACCGCCGGGCTGGAGGGATCGAAGGCGTTGACGAGCCGCCTCGCGCTCACCCGTGGTGACCTCGCGGCGGCCGAGCACCGGATGAACCTGTCCCAGGAATACGCGGCCGTCGTGATCCCGCCCGGCTTCACGGCGTCGCTGCTCGCGATCGACAGCCCGACGGCGCCGCCGGGCGAGTCGTCGTCTGGGAGGACCATCGAGCTGCTGACCAATCCGCGCGCGGGAACGCTCGCCGTGAGCCTGGCCACCGGGGTGCTCGAGCCGGCGCTGGCCGACGCCACGGCGACCATCGGCAAGCAGCTCCGTGCGGAAGGTCCCGCTCGCCCGAGCGGCACGGCCGAGGCTCTGCTCGGCGACCCGGTGATCGTCTCGCAAGTCCCCTACCGGCCCCTTCCACGCCACACCGCGCTCGGGCTCAGCGCGTTCTACCTCGCGCTGCTCACGACGTTCTGCGGCTTCCTCGGCGGCATCGTCGTGAACGTGGCCCTCGATTCTGTGCTCGGCTACGCGACAACGGAGGTTGGACCCAGGTGGAGCCAGCGTCAGCCCGTGCCTATCAGCCGCTGGCACACACTGCTCGCGAAGTGGGTGATGGTCGTCCCCTTGATGGTGATCCTCACCGGCCTCATGCTGCTCGCCGCCACTTGGGTGCTCGGCATGAACACGCCCAATGTCGGACTGCTGTGGCTGCTCGCGTGGTTCGCCGCCGCCGTCGTCGGAATCGGCACGCTCGCTCTGTTCGCCGCGTTGGGCACGCTCGGACAGCTGATCGGCTTGCTCGTGTTCGTGTACCTGGCGCTGGCGTCGTCGGGCGGGACGGTCCCACTGCAGGCGCTGCCGGGCTCCCTCCGGTTCCTGGCCGAGTTCGAGCCGCTTCGCCAGATCGTCGGCGGCACCAGATCGATCCTGTACTTCAACTCCAACGGCGCCGCCGGCCTCACCCGCGCATTCGTGCTCACAGCGATCGGCCTGGCGTTCTGGCTATCGCTTGGAGCGGCCGTGACGAACTGGTATGACCGGAAGGGACTCCACCGCGTTCCACCGGCCCTGCTCGACTACATCGACGATGCCGTCCGTGGATACCACGAGCAAACCGTAGGTTCAGAGGATCCGCTCGAAGTTCCGGCCGACCCGCCGCACGACAAAGCCTGATCTAAGCCACCCAAAGCTCTGCATCAGCGCTGGCTACCGTTTCGGATCGTGCGCTCCTCGGGTATGGTCGGCGGCGGGATGGGCAAGAACCACACGATGCGCCGCGTCGGACTCGCAGTGCTGGTGCTGACGCCGCTGCTGGCCATCGCCGGCGCCACCATGGCCGGCTCGGCAAGCGCATATTCGGTTGATTACTGCTCGCAAGTCCCAATCGTGCAGGGAATCCCGCCGTGGGGCTTCAACACCGGTCAGCCGATCTCGGGCGCCACCGGCACTTACGCCCGCGGACACGGTCAAATCAATCTGGACGCCAACACCGTCTCCGGGATCCTCTGCCAGGTCTTCCGCGTCCCCAAGCAGCCCGACCGCCTGATCGTCATGTCGGTCGAGAACCACCTGGTTTACCACTCGCACTACGCGCAGATGTGGGGCTTCCCGGGGAACATCATGAAGATCAACGTCCGCGTGACGAGCAGCACCGACCCGCGGTGCAGGGTCGGCACGGTCGGCCATGTGACCCTGTTCGCGAGCTACAACGGCGTGCGGAGTGACAGCGTCCAGTTCTTCTTCCCGGCGTCCTCGTGCAAGGACCACAACCACCTGTATCACGGGACGCAGGTCAACAACCAGGTACCGCCGCTTTAAGCACGGCTGGGTGCCGTCCGTCTGTCTGTCTCCAATAGGCGCTCCTCAACCGGTGTTGCGTAAGCCGCTGGCGATCCCATTGATCGTCAGCAGGCCGACTCGCTCGAGCTCGGGGTCGGTCTCCTCCCCGAGGGCCGCGCGCCGGCGAAGTAGCTCGATCTGAACGAACGACAGCGGGTCGACGTACGGATTGCGGCGTTCGATCGACGCCTGAAGGACCGGCTCTGAGTCGAGCAGAAAATCGCTGCCGCGGATGAGCTTGAGCTCGCGTTCGGCGAGCTCGAACTCGGCGCGAATCGCCGTCCAGATCCGGTCGCGGGCCGGCTCGTCGTCCCACAGCTCGGCATATCGCTCCGCGATCGGGATGTCGACCTTGGCGCAGGCCATCTCGGCGTTCGAGATCAGGCTCGCGAAGAACGGCCACTCGGCGAGCATCGTCTGGAGCAGCTCGAGCCCGTGGCGCTCGCGGGCGGCGGCGAGCGCCGTGCCCAGTCCAAGCCACGCCGGCAGGATGATCCGGGATTGCGTCCAGGAGAACACCCAGGGGATCGCGCGTAGAGATGCGATTCCACCCTCCCGGTTTCGCCTGGCCGGCCTCGAACCGAGTCGCAGCCGCGAGATCTCCTCGACGGGGGTGGCCGCCGTGAAGAAGCGCACGAAGTCCCTGTCCTCGTGCACGAGCGAGCGGTAGACCCGCGCGGAGCTCTCGGCCATCTCCTCGGCGACGCGCTGAAAGTCAAGGCCGGCGCCGCCGCGCTCGCTCCTCGCCACGCCCGCCCACAGGGTCGCGTTGGTCATCAGCTCGAGTTCGCGATGGGCGATCTCGCCGACGGAGTACTTGGCGTTCATGACCTCGCCCTGTTCGGTCATCTTGAGCCGGCCCGCCATGGTGCCGGGTGGAAGGGCGAGGATCGCGCCCGACGTCGGCCCTCCGCCGCGGCCGACCGCGCCGCCGCGTCCATGGAAGAAGATCCAGTTGAGGCCATGGCGGCGAAGCACCTCGGCGAGCCGGACCTGGGCCCGATAGGCGGCCCACGTCGAGGCGACGTAGCCGACGTCCTTGTTCGAG
Organism: Solirubrobacteraceae bacterium; assembly: GCA_036513815.1. Lineage (GTDB taxonomy): Bacteria > Actinomycetota > Thermoleophilia > Solirubrobacterales > Solirubrobacteraceae > Palsa-465. The sequence continues at coordinate 2,788 of DATBYI010000747.1, read as the reverse complement.
TCCGAGTAGCCGATCATCACCTCCTGCTCGTCCCCGACGGCCGCGACCGCCGCCCTGTACTCCGGGATCGACAGCAGCTCCTCCATCGTCTCGGCCGCCGCGGCCAGGCTCGCCCCGGACTCGAACAGCGGCACGATCCGGAGCATCGCTCGCTCGCCACCGGCCGCGGCCAGGCTGGTCTCCTTGAGCAACAGCAGCACCTCGAGCAGGTGGGCGGGCTTCTCGGTTCCGGAGATGATGAAGGACTGGATCGCACCCGGGTGAGGTCCTGTCACCGCGTGGTGGATCATCAGGAACGTCTCGATCGTGTCCCGCGTGGCGGTCGAGAAGCGTGAGATGTCGGCCGGAATCAGCGGTCGTCGATCGGCGATGTGCCGGCGGAGCAGCTCGACGCGCTCGGCGTCGTCGAGCGACCCGTAGTCGGCGCAGATGCCGAGTTCGCGAAAGACCTCGCTGAGCGCGTTCTGGTGGACGCGCGCGTGCTCGCGAATGTCGAGCTGGGCATAGTGAAAGCCGAACACCTCGACCTGACGGATGACGTCGTGTAGGTCGCCGGCGGCGGTGAAATCGCCGGCGTGCTGGAGCAGCGAGCGCTGGACCCGGCGCAGATCGGAGAGCAGCTCGGCCGGATCGGCGTAGCTGCCGGGAAACTCGTAGCGGGCGGTGGCGCGAAGGCGCTCCCGGACGAAGGTCAGCGCGCGACGGTACGGCTCCTCGGGGTTCAGCTCGTCGAGCCGGTCGGCCAGCTCCGGGAAGCTCTCGCTCCCCGCCTCGAGGATCGGGCGGAGGCCCGGAGCCGGACCGCTGATCCGCTCCGACAAGGACAGACGACCCGCGAGCAGCTCGACCCTGGTCTCGAGAAAGCGCAGGCAATGCTCGCGCATCAGCTCGAGCGCGGCGATCGTGGCCATCGGGGTCACGTGCGGGTTGCCGTCGCGATCGCCTCCGATCCAGCTGCCGAAGCGCAGCAGCGGCGGGATCTCGATGGCGTCGCCTGGGAACCGCTCGCGGATCGCGCGCTCGAGGTCGCGGTAGATGAGGGGGATCGTGTCGGCCAGCGTGGTCGTGAACAGGACGAGCCCGCCGCGTACCTCGTCGAGCACGGTCAGCGAGATGGCTCGCAGCTCATCGGAGGTCCACAGCTCCTGCACGGTGGCGCGCAGCCGCTCCCGCGCCTCGTCGATGTCCATACCGGCGCGCTCGTCCAGCTCGCGCAGCACGCGAAAGACGCGGGCGAGCTTCTCGATCGTCGTCCGCCGGCGAGCCTCGGTCGGGTGCGCGGTCATGACCGGTCGCACCTCGAGCCGCTCGAGCAGGGCCTGCAGTTCGGTCGCTGTCACCCCGGTGTCGGCCAGGGTCGACACGACGGCGCGAAGCGAGCCCAAGCGCGGCGCTGGACGCTCGTGGGCGGCCCGGTTGCGAAGCCGGCGGACTCGCTCGTTGTCCTCGACCAGGTTGAGGAGCTGAAACCAGCGCGTGAGGGAACGGACCAGGACCTCGAGGTCGGCGAGATCGAGTGAGGCGATGAGCCGGGTCAGCTCGCCCGGCGCGGCGCCGTCGCCGGCGCGCGTCGCGCTCGCGAGCGCCACCGTTCGCTCCACCAGCTCGAGCACGCGCTCCCCCTCGCAATGGCGGATCACGTCGCCGAGCACGCCCCGGAGAAGAGCCTCATCGGCGAGGAAGTCGCGGCCGGGCGCGTCGATCGCCACGGAGCGTCTACGGGGTCTCGGCGCCGACCCGATGCGTCGGGGTCGCCTCGCCGGGTGACGCGGCGTCGCCGGGTGACGCGGCTTCGCCGGGTGAGGCCGCGCCACCGAAGAAGCGGCGCGGGTTCCCGACCATGAGCTCGTCGATCTGCTCCCGCGTCACGCCCTCCTCGAGCAGGGCCGGGACCACCTGCTTGGAGATCAGCAGGTAGTCGGGCTTTTCGTTGCCGAAGGCCGGATCGCCGATCATGAAGTCGAGGAAGCACGCGGCGTCGTGCGAGAGGTGGATGCGCCCGCCGTGCCCCTCCGCCAGCAGGGCGAGCAAAGTCTTGACGCGGTCGGCGAGTGGGTTGAAGTGGTCGATGCCGAAGCGATCGCAACCCAGCCATGCGCCGCTGTCGGCGATCGCGCGGATGTAGCCGAGGTCGTTGCTGTCACCGACGTGGGCGATGACGATCCGCGTTGGATCGACGCCGTGTCCGGTCAACGTGTCGAGCGCGTCGATCCCGGTGCGCTCCGCCGAGTTGGTGTGGACCATGACCGGCGCGGCGGTCTCGATGCTGGCCGCGGCGACCGCGGCGAGGATTCTTGGCACGTCTCCGGTCACCCGGTGCCTCTCTACGGCGCATTTGAGGAAGGCGGCCTTGACGCCGGTGTCGTCGATGCCGTCGCGGATCTCGCGGATGAACAACTCAGCTATCGCGTCGACCCTGCGGTAGGCGAGGAAGTTCGGCAGCTCGAGGAACGCGTACACGCCGCTTGCGACGATGATGTTCAGGTCAACCGCGGCGTTGAGCTTCTGGATACGAGGGATATAGCGGCCGAGACCCGGCGCGGTCGGATCGACGATCGTGTGGATGCCGGCGTCCCGGACCGCCCCGAGCTTCGCGATTGCGTCGTCGAGACGCTCCTGTTCGTTCCAGTAGGCAGGGCCGAATGCATGGCCCCAGTTCTGCAGCGCCTCGGGCTGCAGGATGAAGATGTGCTCGTGCATGAGCGTCGTCCCCAGTTGGTCGACGTCAACCGGGCCACGGACCGTCTCAACCGTTGGCATCGTGTCTCCTCTAAGCCGGCGCGTGTCA
>DATBYI010000746.1:0-3850 GCA_036513815.1 Solirubrobacteraceae bacterium | reverse complement strand
CGAGGAGGCGCAGGAGGGGCGCAACGCGTATCTCGAGAAGCGCAAACCCGACTTCTCGAAGTTCCCCCACCGGGCGTGACGTGAGCGCGCAGGCGCCGACGAGGCCGAGCGGCGTGCGCATCTGGCTGATGGCCGCGCGCGCGCGGACGCTCCCCGCGGCGATCGCCCCCGTGCTCGTCGGCACGGCACTGGCCGGCTACCTGCACGTGTTCCACCCGCTGCGCTTCGCCGCCGCGCTCGTCGGCGCGATGTTCATCCAGATCGGCACCAACCTCTCCAACGACTACTCCGACGCCCGGCGGGGCGCCGACACCGAGGACCGGCTCGGTCCGGTGCGGGTGACGGCCGGCGGGCTTGTGCCACCTCGCCAGGTGCTGATCGCTACCTACCTGACCTTCGGGGTCGCGGTGCTGGCCGGGGTCTATCTCGTCGTCGTCGCCGGGTGGCAGTTGCTGCTCGTGGGCGCGGCCTCGATCCTCGCCGGCGTGCTTTACACGGGTGGCCCGAAGCCGTACGGCTACGAGGGGCTGGGCGAGGTTTTCGTGTTCCTGTTCTTCGGGATCGTCGCGGTGGCGGGATCGTTCTTCGTCCAGGTCAAGCATCTCGACTGGGAGGCATTTGCGCTCGCCGTGCCCGTCGGGCTGATCGCCGCCGGGCTGCTCGTCGTCAACAACGTGCGCGACATCGAGACCGACCGGCGCGCCGGCAAGCGCACGCTCGCCGTCCGTCTCGGTCGCCCGCGCACGCGCGTGATGTTCGCCGCGATGATCTACCTCGCGTACGTGCTGACGCCTGTGACATGGGTGTTCGGACCGCTCAAGCCGTGGCTGTTCCTCCCGTGGTTGACGTTGCCGCTGGCGACCCGGGTCGTGCGCGTCGTGCGCAACCGCAGCGACGGCCGTTCGCTGAACCAGGTGCTCGCTCAGACGGGACTCCTCCAGCTGATCTTCTGCACGCTGCTGGCGGCCGGAGTCCTGTTGAGCCGGTGAGGCTCGAGATCGAGTCTTTATGGGCGCGCTTGCGCGCGCCTTTTGTTTCTGCCTCGGGCGCCCTCACCGATCGCGGGGTACTACTGGTGCGCGTCGAGGACGCGGACGGCCACGTCGGCTTGGGCGAGGCGTCTCCGCTGCCCGACTATCACGGGGTGAACGTCGGCGATGTGCGCGAGGCGCTCGAGGCGGCGCGCGCGATGCTGGCCGCCGCGGATCCGGGCGTCTCGCCCCGCGAGGCGCTCGCCGAGTGGAGCCGCCTAGCCGTCGCGCCGGCGCTGGCCGCCGTCGACATCGCGCTGTGGGATCTCGACGGGCGCCGCGCTGCTCGGCCGGTCTCGCGCCTGCTCGCCGCTCGCCCTGCCGAGGCGGTCGAGGTCAACGCGACGATCGCGGCAGCCGATCGTGCCGGCGCCGCCGCGCAGGCCGCCGCCATCCGAGCCAGCGGGTTTCGCTGCGTCAAGGTCAAGGTCGGGCTCGGCGACGACGCCGGCCGGCTCGCGGCCGTCCGGGCCGTCCTCGGACCGGATGTCGCGATCCGGCTCGACGCCAACGGGGCGTGGTCGGTGTCGGAGGCGACGGCCGCGCTCCGGGCGCTCGCGCCGGTCGGGATCGAGCTGTGCGAGGAGCCGGTTCACGGCCTCGCGCAGGCGCGCCAGGTGGCCGAGGCAGTCCCGGCGGTCCCGATCGCGCTCGACGAATCCGCTTCCGCGGCCGGCGCGCTCGACGAGCAGGTGTGCCAGGCCGTATGCCTGAAGATCGCCGCCTGTGGCGGGATCACCGGCCTGCTCGACGCTGCTCGCCGAGCTCGAGCCGCCGGCTACGAGGTGTACCTCGCCTCGACCCTCGACGGTCCGCTCGGGATCGCGGCGGCGCTCCACGCCGCGGCGGCACTCGGGCCGGATCGCCCCTGCGGCCTGGCCACGTTGGGGCTGTTCGAAGGCCGCGAGGATCCGCTGCCGGCGCGAGCCGGGCGGATCGAGGTTCCGACGGGCCCCGGCCTCGGCGACGGCCTGGCCGCCTGGTACGAGGCCGCCTGACCCGAGCTCGTTACGCCCTCCTGTGAGGAACGTCACGGACGGCTTGGCTCCGCGTGGGTAGAACAGATATCCGCGCGGGTACAACAGCTCACGCAAGAAATTTGGCCGAACGGCTAAAGCCGCGGGCTTTGCTGACGACCATCCTCCGTAAAGGTGAGCTGACCGTTTGATCGGAGGCCGCAAAATGAGTCCTGAACGCTCCAACGCATATCGCCGGGTCATGAAGACCCTCGAGGACATCGGACCGAGCAAGCTGCTCGAGCAAGAGCAGCAGCGGATCCGCTACGCCGCGGACAACCTCATCTTCAGCCAGAACCTGGAGAACGACATCGAGGCGCAGACGGCGCTGATCGACGTCGAGGACCTCTGCCGCACGCTGGTCGAGACCGGCCGCTGGGAGGACGTCAGCGCGACCCGGCTGGCTGACGACCTCTTCCAGTGCGGGCCGGCCAAGCCGGCGATCCTCCAGGCCGCCTAGACATCCTCCCCACGATTTGAACGGCGCATAATCGCGCCGTGCGAACCGCACGGCTCAAGCGCTTGGTGGCGATGTCGCTGTACTACGGCTTCGCCAAGCGGCTGCCCTCTCGGGGCCCCCTCCGGGAGCCCGCGCGCCGGCTGCGCCAGGAGCTCGCCCGCCAGTTTCTCGACGCGTGCGGTGACTGGGTCAACATCTGCGCCGACGTCCACCTGAGCACCGGGCAGAACGTGCGCATCGGCAACCGGTCGGGACTCGGTGACGGCTGCCGGGTCTACGGCGGGCTGATCATGGGCGACGAGGTCATGGTCGGTCCCGACGTGGCCTTCCTCTCCGACAACCACCGCTACGACGACCTCCACCGGCCGATCGGCGAGCAGGGCGCGACCGACCGCGACCCGCCCCGGATCGAGGACGGCGCGTGGATCGGGTTGCGCGCGACGATCCTCCCCGGGCGCGTGATCGGCCGCGGCGCGATCGTCGCCGCGTGCGCCGTCGTCACGCGCGACGTCCCGCCCTACGCAATCGTCGGTGGCAACCCCGCCCGCGTCATCGGTACCCGGGACGGATCCGCGCCGCCGCAGGTCCAGGCGGCCACCGCCTCAGGCCGCGATCACTGACGCCAACCGCGCCGGCGCCTCCATGTGGACCGCGTGGCCGGCATCCGGCACGACGATCACCTCGCTGTCGCGAAGCGCGCGCTCCATCCGGAACGCGATCGCCCTGAATTTGTCATCCCGCGCCCCGACCACGAGCGTCACCGGGATGCGAATCTCGCCCAGCCGCTGCCACAGCGAGGGCAGCGCCGCCGTGCCGAGGCCGCGCAGGGCCCTCGCCAGGCCCGCCGGGTCGTTGCGCAGGCGATCTGCGTGCGCCGCCGCGAGCACCTCGGGCGCCTGTCCGGCCAATACGGGCGTCTGCGCCCAGCGGCGCGCGAACGCCTCGATGTCCATGCCCTCGATCTCGCCCGCGAGGCGTTCGTCGTCCGCCAAACGCTCGGCGCGTTCGGCCGGGTCGGAGATCCCCGGGCTCGCCGCGATCAGGATGAGGCGCTCGACGCGCTCGGGTAGCGCGAGTGCCGCGTGGAGCGCGATCCGCCCGCCCATCGAATAGCCGACAAGCGTGAAGCGGTCGGGAGCGAGCGCCTCGATGTCGTCGAGCACGCCCGCCAGCGTCACCGGCACTCGATCCGAGGCCGATCCGTGGCCGCGGATATCGAGCGCGACCGCACGGTAGCTTTCCCCGAGCGCCGCGACCACGGGGTCCCAGCTCGCTTCGGTGTGCGTGAAGCCGTGTAGGAGGACGACAGCCGGCGCCATTTCAGTAGATCTCATCATGAGCGC
>DATBYI010000745.1:0-8733 GCA_036513815.1 Solirubrobacteraceae bacterium | reverse complement strand
CCGGCGCCCGCGGAGGTTAGGCCCGCGCGACGAGGCCGTCAAAAGCTACGCCACCGTAGGTCTGGCGCCTCTTGGCGCCCCGCTCCGCTACCCTCCGGCGCCCCGATGCGCTTCTTCGAGTACGAGTCGCGGGCGATCGTCGCCAAAGCCGGGATCCCCGTCACGAAGCACGGCTTCGCCAAGTCGGCCGACGAGGCACGGACGGTCGCCGAGCAGATCGGCGGCCCGGTCGTGATCAAGTCGCAGGTGCTGAGCGGCGGACGGATGAAGGCCGGCGGTGTGAAGTTCGCAGACACCCCCGACGAAGCCGCCGCCCACGCGACGGAGATCCTCCAGCTCGAGATCGGCGGCCACATGCCCCGCGGCGTCCTGGTGGACGAGCGCGCCGCGGTCAAGCACGAGTACTACGCCGGCGTCGTCTGGGACGGCATCCGCAAGCGGCCCGTGATGCTGTTCTCCGATATGGGCGGGATCGACATCGAAGAGGTCGCCGAGCAGCATCCCGACCACGTCGCGCGCCGGCACTTCTCGACCATCCGGCCCTTCTCGGACTGGGAGGCCAAGCAGCTGATCGCGTCGATCGGCGTGACCGGCTCAGCCCTCAACCGGCTGACCCCGATCGTGGCCCGGCTCGCTCGCCTGTTCCTTGAGTACGACATGACGCTGGCCGAGATCAACCCGCTCGGAGAGACCGAGGACGGCAAGTTCATTGCCCTCGACGCCCACATGGACATGGAAAACGAGGGGCGCCCGCGCCAGAAGGCCCTGCTCGAGGAGCTCGGCGTCGGCGAGGAGGAGACGCGACAGGCCCGCGAGCCGACCCCGTTCGAGCTCGCCGGCGAAGCGGTCGACTCGCAGGACCACCGCGGGGTGGCGGGAAATGTCACCGAGTTCGACGGCAACCTCGGCCTCGTGATCGGCGCCGGCGGTGGATCGCTCACGCTGTTCGACGCGGTGCGCGCCCACGGTGGCGACCCGGCGAACTACTGCGAGATCGGCGGCAACCCCTCGGTGAGCAAGGCGTGCGGCCTCGCCAAGCTGGTCCTCCAGAAGCCGGGCGTGGACAAGATCGCGGTGATGATGTCGATCGTCTCCAACACCCGCGTCGACATCGTCGCCCGAGGCGTGATCAAGGCGTGCATCGAGCTTGGCTACGACCCGGCCGAGAAGATCGCGATCTTCCGCATTCCGGGCGCGTGGGAGGAGGAAGGCTTCCAGATCCTCGACCGATACGGCGTCCAGTACGCGGATCGCAGCGTCTCCCTGCACGAGGCGGCGCGCCGCGCGGTCGAGAAAATCCAAGGGGCCGCGGCATGAGCATCCTCGTCGACGAGAACACGACGTTCATCGTTCAGGGCATCACGGGCCGCGAGGCCGTGAACCTGACCCGCGAGTGCCTGGACTACGGCAAGGGCGCGAAGATCGTCGGCGGCGTCACGCCCGGCCGCCTCGGTCGTGACGTCCACGGGGTACCCGTCTTCGACACGGTGGCGCAGGCGGTGGAGCACCATGGCGGACCGATCAACGGCTCGGTCGTGACCGTCCCCCCCGCGTTCACCAAGGACGCGGTGTTCGAGGCGATCGAGAATGGCGTCGAGCTCGTCGTGATCGTGACCGAGCGGATCCCGCGCGGCGACGTGGCGCAGATGGTCGAGCTGGCCGCCGAGCGGGGCGCGCGCATCATCGGCCCCAACTGCCTCGGAATCATCGTCCCCGACGTCATCAAGATGGGCGGCATCGGCGGGCCGGCCAAGGACGCGGCCAAGTCCTATTCGCCCGGGCACGTCGGGGTCATCTCCCGAAGCGGGGGCATGACCACCGAGATGTCGTCAACCCTGACCGCCGCTGGTCTCGGCCAGTCCACGGCCGTCTCGATCGGCGGCGACGCGATGATCGGCTCGAGCTACGCCGAGCTCATGCCCTTATTCGAGGCTGACGCTGAGACCGAGGCAATCGTCATCTACACCGAACCGGGCGGACGCATGGAGGCCGAGCTGGCGCGGTGGGTGACCGAGAACGACTCGCGTCTGCCCATCGTCGCGTTCATGGCCGGGCGGTTCATGGACGAGATGCCCGGCATGAGCTTCGGCCATGCCGGCACGATCGTCGAGGGCAAGGAGGACACCGCCACCGAGAAGATCGCCCGCCTGGCCGAGGCCGGGATCGTGGTGGCCGAGGAGATCTCGGAGATCCCTCGGATCGTGAAGGACCGGATCGGAGCGACGGTATGAGCGCGGCCCTGTTCATCGCGGTCGAGGTCGACGATCCGGTGGCGAGCGACCCGGGCCTGGCCGCCAAGCTCGAGGAGGTCTGCCCCGTCGACATCTTCCGCGCCACCGATCACGGCGTCGAGATCCGCGAGGAGAACCTCGACGAGTGCGTGCTGTGTGAGCTGTGCATCAACGCCGTGCCGGCCGGCACCATCCGCGTGATCAAGCTCTATTCCGGCCAGACGCTGCCCGCCTCGGCTTAGCGTTCCCCGTCAACCGCCGCCTCGCCGCCGCCGTGAGCCCGCGGTAGGTCCCACCCGAAGCGTCGAGGTACCAGGCCTGCACGCCGGGACCCGGCTCGGGCAGACCGGCCGCGCGCAGCTCCTGAGTCAGCGGACGGAACCAGGTGGTAACCGGGATCCGCTCGACCACGTATACGACCGCCGGACGTCCTTCCGGTGGCAGCGCCGCCAGCGCGTGGCTCAGCTCCCTGGGGGTGAGCGAGCGACCGGAGCGCAGCGTCACCGCCGCCACCGCGATCTCGGGCCGATCCCGCTCAGGCCGCACCCCGTACGCGAGCGCGAGGTCCACCGCCGGGATGTCGCCCAGCGCGTCCCTGATCGGAGTCGTGAACGCGTGGCCGCCGGCCGTGTGGATCACGTCGGCCACCCCGTCGACGCGCCAGTAGTCGCCATCGGCATCGCGGCGGAACAGATCGCCGGTGGCGACCCAAGCATCGTCGCGGACGAACAGCGAGCGCAGCGGGGTGATGCTGATCGTGTCGGTCGGGCTGACCCGGGCGAGCAGCATCCCCACCGCGTCGGTTCCGCATCGCAGGGCGAACCCGTCGGAGTCGAGGACGAGTCCCTGCGCGTCGAGGTCGTACTCGGCGATCTGCACCTCGGCGCTGCCCGGGAGCCGGCGACCCATCGCACCGGTCTTGCCGCGACCGAGGTTCACGAGGATCGCGCCCGCCTCCGTGGATGCGTAGAACTCGACCACCCGTGCGGGCTTGAAGCGTTCCTCGACCCGCCGCCACAGACCCCGCGGCATCCCCGACCCAATGAACAGACGCAGCGGATGGTGGCGCTCGGCCGGCTGCGGCGGAGCGTCGAGGACGGCATCGAGCATCGTCCAGGTGTACGAGGCCACGGTCACCCCGTAGCGCCGGACCTCCTCCCAGAAGGTGGCGACCTCGAACCGCCGCGCCATCGCCAGGCGGGCGCCACCGGCGATCGCGCCGCCGATGCTCATCATCAGTCCGGACGCGTGGTAGACCGGGGCGACGCTGTACACGGTGTCGGCCGGAGTGAGCGCGGCGGACGACGCGGTGCCGAAGGCGGATTGCGCCCACCGGCGGTTGGTGATGCGGCTCATCCGCGTGTTCTCGCCCTCGCCGCTGAACAGCATGAAGGCGAGATCGCCCGCTCGCCCCGGGTTCGGGCGATACCAGCGCGGCAGCTTCACGGCCCCGGGATCGATCGCCTCCATCTCGATCACGTCGGGCGTTCCGAGATCTCGGGGGCCACCCCCACCCCCCAGCACGAAGGTGTGGACGGCGCCGAGACCGGCGACGAGCGGCGCGCGTTCGGGGTCGGCGATGATCCGCTCGACTTGGCCTAGCTTCGCCTCGCGCTCGAGGTCTCCGTCCGGGCGCATCAGCACGGCGACCGCGCCGACGCGGCTGATCGCCACCACCAGCGCCAGCGCGGTGGGTCGCGGCCCCATCAGCACGCCGACATGCTCGCCCTGGCGCACGCCGATCGAGATCAGGCCGCGGGCGACGTTGTCGATCCGCTCCCCCACCTCGCGCGCGTCATAGGCGCGGTCCTCGAACAGGAAGAACTCGTCGTTCGGGGTGCGGCGCGCGCGCTCCTCGACAACCAGCCCGATGGAGATCCGGGTACTCGGCTGGATCTGCTCGAGGCGGGCCAGCCGCGGCAGCTGCGCCGCCGCCTCGCGCGTCAGCTCGCGTACGCCTCGGGCCGCGCGCTCGGCCGTGCCGATGGCCGAGCGGGCCATGCCCGCGCCGACGCCGGCGGCGAGCTCGACGCCGTATCCGATGCGGTTTCGCACCGGCGGCGCGAGGTCCGCCGAGTCGTCATCTGGTACGCGCGTGATGTTCTGGGGCACTTCCGCCCGGCCGGTTTGCCAGTGCACCCAGTCCGCCACCGTGGGCCAGGTGACGTTCTGCGCAGCCGACCCGACCACGAGCCCGAAGTGACCGGCGTGCAGTGAGAGCTCGTAGACGTCGGCCCGCGGCGCCGCCTGACGGACGGCGCGCACTCCGGCGGCCGGCGCGATCTCGTCGACCGTCCCCACCACGGTCAGTATGGGCAGAGCCAGGTCGGCCAGGCTGAGCAGCCGGTCGGCGATGACGAACCCGCCCTCGAGCATGCGGTTGGAGGCCACGAACTGGTTCACGAACTCGGCCAGCGCCGGGCCTGGCCACGCCACCCAGCCATCCCCTTCCAGGAAGCGCCGCTGCCGCTCGCGCGGAAGGAGCGCCTCGCGATCGTGGAGCTGAAGCAGGAACTCGAGGCGATTGCGCACGGACTTGACCGGGTCGAGCAGGCGGAAGCCATAGCGGCTGAACCACGGGGGCAGGCCGCCGCCGCGGAAGGCGAACGCGATCACCTCCGCGAGCTCGACCGCGACCTGCTCGGGAAGGCCGAACGGCATGCCGAGCCGTGCGTCGACCGGACTCCCGAAGGTGATCAGCGAACCCAGGCCCTCGCCCTGCCGGAAGGCGGCGGCCTGGTAGCAGAACATGCCCCCCTGGGAGTAGCCGGCCAGGTGGACGTCCTGACCGCTCTGCTCGCGGACCTGATCGACGGCTTCCGATACCGCGAGCACGTGGTCGGCCAGGGTGCGCTCGAGCCCGCCGCGCTCGTGCTCCGGGGCGCCGAAATCGATGACCCACGCGTCGACGCCGTGCTCATGCAGGACGCTGACCGCGCTGCTCGTGGGCGACACGTCGTAGATCTCGGCCGCCAGCATGAGCGGAGGGACGAGCAGCATCTGCCCCGCATCCGCGCCCGCACCCACTCCGTCTCCCCCGCGCACCCTCGACGGGCCCGCGTTCGGGAAGTAGCGGCGCAGGCGGAAACCGCGCTCCTCGTGCGCCACCTCGTAGGGCGACGGCTCGTCGTCGGTGGTGAGACCTCCGAAGCGGGCGACCTCGAGCGCGTTCTGGGCCGCCGCGCCGATCCGTCCCACGGGTGCGCTGATCGTCTTCGGCACAAGCGACATCGGCGTGCACATCTTCTCGGAACTGCGGAGTGCGCGCCAGGGCCCAGGGGCCCACCGGCTATTGTCAGCCCGCCTTGAGCTTCCGGCTCCGCATCAGGGACGCCCGGCCCGACGACGTCGCGCTGATCTTCGGCTGGATCGTCGAGCTCGCCGAGTACGAGCGCGCGCGTGAACACGTGCGGGGGACGCCTGAACTACTCGAGGATGCGCTGTTCGGGCCCGAGCCGTCCGCCGAGGCCGTGATCGCCGAGACCCGCGAGAGTGACGAAGCGTCGTGGCAGCCCGCCGGGTTCGCGCTGTTCTACCTGACCTTCTCGACCTGGGAGTGCCGTACGGGTATCTGGCTCGAGGATCTCTACGTCCCGCCCGCTGGCCGGCGCGCCGGCGTCGGTGGCGCGCTGATCTCGCACCTGGCGAGGGTTACTCTCGCGCGCGGCTACACGCGGCTCGAGTGGTCCGCGCTCGATTGGAACACGCCGGCGCTCAACTTCTACGCCAAGATCGGCGCCACCCGGCTCGAGGAGTGGAAGATCCACCGGCTCGACGGCGCCGCGCTCGAGGGCGTCGCGGACCACGCGGAATCGGGCGACTGATGCCGGACACGCGGGGCTGATGCCCGAAGGCGCCGCGGAAGTCGTTCCGCTGCGGACGATCGCGCTCCAATGGACGCGCATCGGCGTGACCGGCTTCGGCGGCCCTCCGACGCATATCGCGCTTCTGCGCCGCCTCGTCGTCGATGAGCGCGGATGGATCGACCAGCGCGAGTTCGAGGATGCGGTGGCGGCGTGCAACCTCCTGCCCGGCCCGGCCTCCACTCAACTCGCGATCCTCATCGCCCGCCGCCTCGGCGGCGCCCGCGGCGCCCTGGTCGGCGGCCTCGGCTTCATCGTGCCCGCCGTGGTGTTGATGATCGCGCTGTCGGCGGTGTTCCTCAGCCACGCGCCGCCGGCCTGGCTGCGCGGCGCCGGTGCCGGCGCCGGAGCGGCGGTGGCGCCGGTCGCGGTCCGGGCCGGAACCGACCTCGCGCGCCCCAGCCTCGATCGCACCGCCAGCCGACGCCGCTGGTTCGCGTACCTTGTGCTGGGACTCGCGAGCGCGGCGCTTATCGGGCCCTACCTGGTGCTGGTGCTCTTAGCCGCCGGTGTGCTCGAGCTCGGGTTCGAGGGGCGCCTTGGCCGTCCCGGTGACGCTCAGGTGTGGGCACCGCTGCTCGTCCCCGCCGCGGCCGCCGCGAGCGCCGGCGGCCTGGCCGCGGTGGCCTGGGTGGCCTTCAAGGTCGGGGCGCTTTCGTACGGTGGCGGCTTTGTGATCGTGCCACTCATGCAGGGCGACGCCGTCCACACCTATCACTGGATGACCTCGGCCCAGTTCCTCGACGCGGTGGCGCTCGGGCAGGTGACACCCGGGCCGGTCGTCGCGACCGTGGCTGCCGTCGGTTACGCGGCGCGCGGGGTGGGAGGCGCAGTGCTCGCGGCCGCCGTCGCCTTCGCCCCGTCGTTCATCTTCGTGCTCATCGGCGGTCGCCACTTCGACCGGCTACGCACGAGCCAGCGGGCCCGAGCGTTCCTGGCCGGGGCCGGGCCGGCGGCGATCGGCGCCATCCTCGGCGCCGCGATCCCGCTCGCAGGTGCCCTCCGCGAAACCTGGCAGTTCGCGGTCCTGGCCGCCGCGGCGGTGGCGCTGTTGCTGTTGCGACGTGGCATCGTCGGGACGCTCGTCGGCGCAGGCGTGGTGGGCGCCGCGGCGGCGCTCGCCGGCGCACCCGTGCTGCACTGACCCGAGGCCACCGATGCCCGCGCCACCGACCCCCCGCCCCACGCCACCGACCTCCCGCGCCACCGACGCCCCGCGCCACCGACCTTCCGCGCCACCGACCTCCCGCGCCACCGACGCAATAGAAAGGCCCCGCCGTGGCGGGGCCTTTCCGTAGGAGGTCTGTAAGCCGGATTCTGTCGAGAGCAGCCATCCATCTGAGCGGCCTACCCGGACCTTGGCGGGTCACCTACAAACGGTCCTGCTTGGCCTAGCATCGAGTGGGGTTTACCTCGGCCGCCGCGTCACCGCGACGCCGGTGCGCTCTTACCGCACCATTTCACTCTTACCGGCCTGGGGCTCTGCAGCGGCTCCAGGCTTAGGCGGTGTCGTTTCTGTGGCACTTTCCCGCGGGTTTCCCCGGGTCGGCGTTACCGACCACCCTTGCCCTTTGATGTCCGGACTTTCCTCGAAGGCTTGTCACCTCCGCGACTGCTCGACCTCCGCTGCCAAGCATAGCCCGGAACCGTGGTGCGGGATAGGTTCGCCCTCTGCACGATCCCCTGCCGCCAACGGGAACCCCTGCCGCCGACGGGAACCCTGCCGCCGACGGGAACCCCTGCCGCCGGCGCGAACCGCTACTGCACCGTCGTCCCGCAGCTCGTGCACCTACCGCCGATCGCTCGGGCGTGCGCCCCATACACGGGCTGCATCTCCCCTTCGCACACCGGGCACTCCACCGCGCCGTCGCCACCGAGCCCCTCCCAGAGGGCTACCAGCAGGTCGTCAAGCGTCCTGCCCTCGCCCACAGGCTCGAGCAGCGACGGCGCATCAATGAGCGTGCTACTGGTCACGTAATGCTCCGCATCAACCCGACGACCTTTCCCAGCACGCGCACATCACGGCTCCGGATCGGCTCCATCGTCTCGTTCTCCGGCTGCAGGCGTACGTGATCGGCCTCCTGGAAGAAGCGCTTGACCGTCGCCTCCTCCCCCACCAGCGCCACCACGATCTCGCCCTCCTGCGCGGTGTCCTGCGGTCGCACCACGACCAGGTCACCCTCGAGGATGCCGGCGTTCTTCATGGAGTCCCCGCGAACCCGGAGCACGTAGTCGCCGTCCTCGCCACCGGCCACCGACGGCGTCTGCACGTAGTCCTCGATGTTCTCCTCGGCCAGGATCGGCTGACCCGCGGCCACCTGGCCCACGAGCGGCAGTCCCGGCCGCACGAGGCTCCGCACGCCGGCGGCGGCCTTGTCGAGCAGCTCGATCGCCCGCGGCTTCGAGGGATCCCGCCTGAGCATCCCAATCCGCTCGAGGTTCGCCAGATGAGCGTGCACCGTCGAGGAGGAAGCCAGTCCCACTGCCTTGCCGATATCGCGCACGGTGGGCGGATATCCGTACTTCGCGGAGTACCGCTTGATGAAGTCGAAGATCTCCTGCTGGCGCTTGGTCAGGTCCATGGGTCCCCTCCTTGCTCGTTGGGCTCGGCGATCTGGACTGAGACGAACATGTGTTCG
>DATBYI010000744.1:0-5126 GCA_036513815.1 Solirubrobacteraceae bacterium | reverse complement strand
ACTGTGGATTACGCGCCACAGCCCCGGGTCGTCGGGGGGGTGTGGCGTGTCGTCCACTTCTACTGTGGATGAGGCGCCACTGCCCGGGTGGTCGGGGGGAGTGGCGTGTGGCCCACACTGATTCGGGGCGGGGGTGTGGTTCCGGTGGGCCGGGGTGTGGTTCCGAGGGGCCGGGGTGCGGTTCCGATAGGCCGGGGTGTGGTTCGGACCGATCGGCTAATGCCGGCGCCGGCCGCCCGTTCGCGCCACCGCCACCCCGGCCAGGCAGAGCGCCCCACCCGGGAGGACGAGCAGCGGCGGGACCTCGGCCAGGAAGGCCCAGCCGAAGAGCAGCGCGAGGGGCGGCACCAGGTATGTGGTGGAGCCCATCTTGCCGGCGGTCGTTCTGGCCAGGGCGTAGGCCCAGGTGACGAAGCCGATCGCGGTCGGCGCGGCGCCGAGATAGATCATCCAGGCGATCGTCGAGCCACGCGCGTGGCCGAGGCCGTGTACGAGCGATCCGGCGTAGGGGAGGCAGCTGATCGCGCCGATCGTGCAGGCGAGCCAGGTCACGGTCAGCGGTGAGACGTGGCGCAGAACGGGTTTCTGCGCCACGACGCCACCGGCGTAGGCGAAGGCCGCCACGATGCAGAGAAGGGCGCCGAGGCTCTCGTGCAGACCGTGGCGTGAGGTCGCGATCCCGATGACCACGGCGCCCGCGAACGACACCAGGCATCCCGCCAGCAGCCTGGGTGGAAAGCCCTCGCGCAGAAGCCAGCCGGCGAAGATCGCGATCAGGATCGGCCCGACGTTGACGAGCATGGCGGCCGTCCCGGCGTCGACCCGTGTCTCCGCGGCGTTGAGCGTGACGTTGTAGAGGCCGAACCAGAGCACGCCGCAGACGGCGATGCCGATCAGCTCGCGCCGGCGCGGTAGAGGCTCGCGGCGAACGAGGACGAGCAGCCCGAGCGCCACGCTGCCGACGAGGAGCCGCCCGAGCGCGAGGGCGCCCGGCGACAGCTGGCGATCGGCGTAGCGGATGGCCACGAAGGCCGAGGCCCACAACGCCACCGTCAGCCCGACAGCGCCGACGATCAGGACTTGATCGCGGCGGGTGGTCGACTCGGCGGTGGCGACGGCGGTCATCGGAGTAGAACGTAACGGCGGGCGGATCCGTGAGATCCGCCCGGGCGGTCGCACGACATACTGAGGGCGTGACATTTCGTTCCAGCCCAGAAGTAATCCGCCGCCTCCTGACCGAGACGCGCACCTGGGCCGTGGTCGGCTGCTCGCCGGACCCGCGGCGCGACTCCCACCGGGTGGCGCGTGTCCTCGAGGGGCGGGGCTTCACGGTCACCCCGGTCAACCCGAACGCGGACGAGGTGCTCGGGCGGCGCTGCTACTCGAGCATCGCGGACATCCCGGCCGGCGAGCACATCGATGTGGTCAACATCTTCCGTCGCTCCGGTCAGGCCGGCGCGCACGTCGACGAGGCGATCGCCCGTGGAGCTCGCGGGGTCTGGATGCAGCTCGGCGTGATCGACGAGGCGGCGGCGGGGCGAGCCCTCGAAGCCGGCCTCGACGTCGTCATGGACCGCTGTCCCGCGATCGAGCTGCCGCGGCTGGCCGCGTGAGCGACTTCAAGCGGGAGACGCGCCTCGCCCGGGGCGAGCCGCCGGCGCTCGATCGCGCCACCATCCACCCGTATGTGGACGCGACGCCGGGGCCCGTCTACTACCAGCGCGTCGCCCACACGGTTGGCCTCGAGGCGGAGGCCCTGCTGGGCGAGCTCGACGGCGGCCATGCGCTCCTCTTCTCGTCGGGGACGGGCGCGACCACCGCGCTTCTGCTCGCGCTGTTGAAGCCCGGCGCAACCGTGGCGGTCGCGGACGGCGGCTACTGGGGGACGGTCGGCCTGATGGAACACGAGCTCTCGCGGTGGGGCCTGAACGTCGAGTCGTTCGATCAGACCGGCGAGCCGCCCAACGCGGACCTGGTATGGCTCGAGCCTTGCGCGAACCCGATGATGACCTTCCCCGACCTCGATGACGCGATCGGCATCGCGCAGGCCGCCGGGGCCATCGTGGTCGTCGATAACACCGTGCTTAGCCCGGTGCTGCTGCGCCCGCTCGAGTTCGGCGCGGACTTCGTGCTCCACAGCGCGTCGAAAATACTCGCCGGCCACCACGACGCGCTGCTCGGCGTGGTCACGTGCGCGCGGGAGGAGGACCACCAGCGTCTGGGGGCGTTCAGGGCGACCTCGGGGATCGTGGCCGCCCCCGACCCGGCGTGGCTGCTGCTGCGCGGGATGAAGACGCTCGCGCTCCGGGTGGAGCGGCAATCGGCCACCGCGCTCGAGCTGGCCCGCCGGCTGGCCGGCTACAGGGCTGTGCGGACGGTCCGTTATCCCGGGCTGGTCCCGGATCCGGTGGCGGCCAAGTACGTTGACGCGTTCGGCCCGCTCCTGTCCTTCGACGTCGCCGACGGCGACGCCGCGCTCCGCGTCGAGCGTGCGCTCGGGCTGATCGAGAACGCGACCAGCCTCGGCGGCGTCGCCTCGACCCTCGAGGCCAGGGCCCGATGGGAGGGCTCGCGCGTGCCCCCCGGCCTGCTCCGGTTGAGCGTCGGGCTCGAGGATGTGGAGGACCTGTGGGCGGACCTGGCGGCAGCGCTCGACGCGCTGGGCGATGGGTAGGGTGAGGGAGAGATGAGGATCATCTACACGCTCACCGACGAGGCGCCGGCGCTCGCCACCCACTCGCTCCTGCCGATCATTCGCGCGTTCGCGGGGGCGGCCGGGATCGAAATCGAGACGAGCGACATCTCGCTGGCGGGGCGGATCCTCGCCCAGTTCCCCGACCGCCTCGAGGAGGACCAGCGCGTCGCCGACGCCCTCGGCGAACTGGGCGAGCTGGCCGAGACGCCCGACGCGAACATCATCAAGCTCCCGAACGTCAGCGCATCGGTGCCCCAACTCAAGGCGGCAATCGAGGAGCTCCAGGGGCAGGGCTACGCGATCCCCGACTACCCCGACGAGCCCGCTGACGAAGAGCAGCGAGAGATACGTTCCCGCTACGACAAGGTCAAGGGCAGCGCCGTCAATCCGGTGCTGCGCCAGGGGAACTCCGACCGCCGGGCGCCCGCCTCGGTCAAGGACTACGCACGGCACCACCCACACTCGATGGGCGAGTGGTCCTCGGACTCGCGCTCACATGTGTCGACGATGAGCGAGGACGATTTTCGCGCCACCGAGCGCTCGCACACGGTCACGAGCGAGGGTGCGGTCCGGATCGAGCACGTCGACCAAGACGGCACCGTGACCGTGCTGAAGGAGAAAACGTCCCTCCGAGAGGGCGAGATCATCGATGCGGCGGTGATGCATGTCGGCGCGCTACACACGTTCCTGGCCGAGCAGCTTGCCGAGGCGAAGCGCAGCGGCGTCCTCTTCTCGGTGCACCTGAAGACGACGATGATGCGCGTGTCCGACCCGATCATCTTCGGGCGCGTCCTCCGCGCCTACTTCAAGGAGCTCTTTGATGAGCACGGCGACGCGCTGAGGTCGGCGGGCGTCAACCCGAACGACGGGCTCGGCGCGCTGCTCAAAGCGATTGAGGCGCTCGGGGACGATCAGCGCCAGGCCGTGCAGAGCGCGATCGACGCCGCCTACGAGAACGGCCCGCCGCTCGCGATGGTCGACTCCGCCCGCGGCATCACGAACCTCCATGTGCCGAGCGACGTGATCATCGACGCGTCGATGCCGGCGGCGATCCGGTCCTCAGGCCAGATGTGGAACGCGGACGGCGCGCAGCAGGACACCAAGTTCGTGATCCCCGATCACTCGTACGCCGCTCTGTACGCCGAAACGCTCGAGGACTGTCGCCGGCATGGTGCCTTCGACCCGGCGACGATGGGCTCGACGCCGAATATCGGCCTGATGGCGCAGGCGGCCGAGGAGTATGGATCGCACGACAAGACATTCGAGATCGACGCGCCGGGTGTGGTGCGGGTTGTCGACGAGCAAGGGGAGACGTTGCTCGAGCACGCGGTCGAGGCGGGCGACATCTGGCGCATGTGCCAGACGAAAGACGCCCCGGTTCAGGATTGGGTACGGCTCGCCGTCACGCGTGCACGTGAGACAGGAACGCCGGTGGTGTTCTGGCTCGACGAGACACGCGCCCACGATGCCGAGGTCCTGGCCAAGGTTCGTCCCGCGCTCGAGACGCTCGACACCGAAGGGCTCGAGATCGAGATCCTCAACGTGACCGACGCGGCGCGGCTCACGCTCGAGAGGGCCCGCGCCGGCAAGGACACGATCTCGGTCACCGGCAATGTGCTGCGCGACTACCTGACCGACCTGTTCCCGATCCTCGAGCTCGGGACGAGCGCGAAGATGCTCTCGGTCGTCCCGCTGATGGCGGGAGGCGGCCTGTTCGAGACGGGCGCGGGGGGCTCGGCGCCCCGGCACGTCCAGCAGTTCCTCGAGGAGGACCATCTGCGCTGGGATTCGCTCGGCGAGTTCCTCGCGCTCGGCCCGTCGCTCGAGCTACTCGCCGAGAAGGACGACAATCCGCGCGCGAAGCTTCTCGCCGACACGCTCGACCGCGCGACCGGCCGCGTGCTCGAGGAGGGCCGGTCCCCTTCACGCGACGTGGGCGAGATCGATAACCGGGGAAGCCACTTCTACCTGGCGCTGTACTGGGCCCAGGAGCTGGCCGGCCAGGACGAGGACCCCGAGCTGGCCGAGCGCTTCGCCGATCTGACCGAGCTCCTCACCGACAACGAGGGCGAAATCGTCGAAGAGCTTCGCTCCGTCCAGGGCGAATCGGTCGACATCGGCGGTTACTACCACCCCGACGGCGACATGGCCACCGCGGCCATGCGCCCGAGCGAGACCCTCAATCAGGCGCTCGACGCCCTCGGGACGGTCGCGCGCTCAGATCAGGAAGTGGCCGGAGGCTGAGCCTCCGGCTCGAGCGCCCGCGCCTTGCGCTCGCGCAGCAGCTTCCTGAACGCGGGATGCACGACGGCCAGGCGGAGGCGGCGCGGACCGCCCATGAAGTTGAAGGCGAAGCGGAGGTGCGGTTTGTCGACAACGACCACCGGGCTGGAGCCGCCGGCGGCCCGGACGATCGCGCCCGCCACGTACT
>DATBYI010000743.1:0-9340 GCA_036513815.1 Solirubrobacteraceae bacterium | reverse complement strand
TCAGGTGTAGCGGGCCATTCGCTTCCCCTACCTTCAGCGGTGGCCTGCCGCGCGGGCCGAACCTCCCTTCCCCTACCTCCGGTGGCTCGGTTCGCAACGTCAGGCGGGGCGGCTGTGGACGGGCCGCCCCGCCCTTTATTTGTGCGGCCTTGAACCAGCGAGGCGTACCGGCTGCCTTTAGAGAGCCGGCGGGGCGTACCGGCCGCCGTGGGAACCGACCGGCCCCGGCGCGGGTTGGGGCATAAGTGCACACTCGCCTTGCCGCCAACGATGAATGGCGATTCAGCGCCGCATACGGGTCATATCGGCGCACTCGAGCCGCGAGGATTGCCGAGTGTGCAGTTATGACCCGTCCGGGCCGACGCCGCCGGTGTGCTCCGGCTCAGCCCGCGCCAGCGCCGCCACCAGATCCGCCGGCAGTTCAGAGCGGACGTCGATCTCCTCTCCTGTCACAGGGTGAGGGAAGGCGAGCCGGGCGGCGTGCAGGAACTGGCGATCGAGGCCGAACCGCCCGCGCGTGCCGTACTGGGGGTCGCCGGACACGGGATGCCCGATCGCGGCGAGGTGGACGCGGATCTGGTGCGTTCGCCCCGTCTCGAGCGCGACGCGCAGGAGGGCCGCCGTGGGGAGCAGGCGCTCGATCTCGAAGTGGGTGCGGGCCTCGCGCGGATCGTCTGAGTCGATCGACATCAGCTTGCGCTCGCGGCGGTGGCGCCCGATCGGCGCATCGATCGTTCCGCTCCGCGCCGGCGGATGGCCGTCGACCAGCGCGAGGTACTCGCGGCGCAGGTGGCGGTCGGAGAGCAGGGACTTGAGCGAGCGGTGGACCGCGTCGTTCTTGGCCACCACGAGCAGCCCCGAGGTGTCCCGGTCGAGTCGGTGCACGATGCCAGCCCGCCACGGCTCATCGCCACCGGCGGCCCGCCCGGCGAGAGCCTGGGACAGCGTCCCCGCCAAGTGGCCCCGGGCGGGATGGACGACGACGCCGGCGGGCTTGTCGACGACGAGCAGATAGTCGTCCTCGTAGGCCACCTCGAAGGACGCTTCGTCGTCGGGCGCCAGGCCCGACTCGACCGCCCCCTCCTCGATCTCGATTGCCTCGCCGGCTGCTACGAGATGGCGCTTCGGCCGTTGCGCGCCGTCGACGCGGACCCGCCCGGCGTCGATCAGCGACTGGGCTCGGGCGCGTGAGCCGAGCGGCGTCGCCAGGAAGCGATCGAGGCGCGTGCCCGCCGCGTGCTCGGGGACGGCCAGCACGATGCGGGGGTCCCCCGTCACCTTTCCGGCGACGCTTTCGTCCGCGGCCCTTCGAGCACCCAGAGCAGCACGAGCACCCCGAACGTGATCGACATATCGGCGACGTTGAAGGCCGGCCAGTGCGGCAGCTTGATGAAGTCGGTGACGGCGCCGTTCGCGATCCGGTCGATCAGGTTGCCGAGCGCGCCACCGGTCAGCATCCCGGTCGGGAGCCACAGCCACGGTCGGTCGGGCCGGCGCAGGAAGTAGCCGATCAAAAGGGCCAACGCGGCCAGCGTGAACACCAGCACCAGCGTGCCCCCGCCGGAGAACAGGCTGAAGGCCACGCCGGTGTTCCGCACGTGGACGAGGTGCACGCCGGGCAGGAACTTCTTCTCCTCGCCCGGGGCGATCCCCGACGCGATCGTGTGCTTGGTGATCTGATCGAGGGCGAGCACGATGCCCGCCACGAGCGCGGCACGGGCGGACGCCGCCGCGCGGAGCGATCCGGTGACCTGCGTCATCTCGACATCCCGCCGGGGTTCAGCCCGAGATCGCGCTGACCACGAGCCTCTGCACGATGTATAGGACGATGATCGCGATCATCGGCGTCAGGTCGAACATGCCGATCGGTGGGATGAACCGCCGGAAGATCCTCAGGTACGGCTCGCAGACGTCGCGCAGGAAATTCATGACCGCGTCGGACCAGCGTGAGTAGGGCGGCCGCAGCCCGAGCGAGAACATCATGTTGAGCAGGATGTAGAGGAAGATCAAGATGATGTAGACCCAGAACAGCGCGTTCACGTAGTGGGCGATGCTGCCTCGGGTGGTGGCTTCGAGGAGCATCAGCGGCCCGCTCCCACCACGGCATCGAACGCTTCCTGGAAGGCCGGGCGCACGCCGCCACGCTCGAGTGCGGCCAGGCCTCGCGCGGTGGTGCCCCCTGGTGAGGTCACCTCGCGGCGGACCGCCAACGTGTCGTAGTCGCGAATCTTCAGCAGCGCCGCCGTCCCGGCCATCGTCTCGGCCACGAGCCGGCCGGCCAGTCCGGGAGCAAGTCCGTGGCGGACTGCCGCGTCGACCTGGGCCTCGGCCAGCAACGCCTGATACGCGGGACCGACGCCCATAACCGCGCTGGCCGCGTCGATCAGTCGCTCGGGGACCTTGATCACGAGGCCCAGGCGCCGGAACAGTTCGAGCACTTGCGCTTCTATGGCCTTGTCCACGTCAGGCTCCGGCGAATAGCACACCACCCCTTGGCGGACCTCGACCGGCGTGTTGGGCATGAATCGGAAGACAGGAACACCGTACTCCTGCTGGAGCGCCTGCGACTTGACGCCGCCGAGAACCGATGCCACTGCCTTGGCGTGCCCGCGCAGCTGCTGGGCGACGTCGTAGAACTGCGCCGGCTTGTGGCAGAGCACGACGAGATCGGCGCGATCGGCAACCTCGACGTTCGACTCGAGCGCCTCCCCGCCCAGCTCCGCCGCGAGCTGCTGGGCGCGTCCCGAGCCGCTGTCGGAGACGAGCACGGGATCGCCCCACCCTCGGGCAAGTGCCCGCGCCATATTGCCAGCGCCGATCAGACCGACAAGCATCTAATGAAATCTATCGCTGGCGGGACCGCTCCCCACCAGACGAGCCTCAGCTCTGGTTGAAGAAGCCCTTCTCGAGCAGCCGCGCGCGCTCCTCGGCCGACACCTCGACGTTACGCGGCGTGAGCAGAAACACCTTGTCGGCGATTCGCTGCATGCCGCCGTCGAGCGCGTAGGTCAGGCCGCTCGAGAAGTCGATCAGTCGCTTGGACAGGTCGTGATCGGTGTTCTGAAGGTTCAGGATCACCGGAATCGCATCCTTGAACTTGTCCGCGACATCCTGGACCTCGTTGAAGTTCTTCGGTGCCACGAAGTGCACGCGGTCGGCTCCACCGCGTCCGTTGCCGCGCCCAGAGCCGACAGGCCGGAGCGACGCGGTACGGCGCTCGGCCTCGGGGTCCTCGGCGAAGATGTCGTCGAACTCGTCGCGGCGCCGGCGGGAACTCAGCCGCCGGACGTTTTGGGATCGATCGCTGTAGGCATGCTGCGCCTCGACCTCGGGCTGTTCGTACGCCTCGAGGTCCTCCTCGTATTCCTCGTCATCCGCGAGCCCGAAATACATGAGCGTGCGGTGCCAGGTGTCTCGTAAGGCCATCTCAGGGTTTCGATCGAGTTGTCGGCGGCGCCTGACGGGCGGCGCCTTGGGGTGTTTCGCTTCCCAGCAGGGATTCCCTGCCGTGATTATGACGCTCTAGGCGCGTATAAGCCGGTGCCGAGCCGCACGATCGTGGCCCCTTCCTCGACTGCCACCAGGTAGTCCTGGCTCGTCCCCATCGACAGTTGGGCCAGGCCGTGCTCGCGGGCGAGCTCGCGCAGCGCCGCGAAGTGCCTCCGGCTGTCCTCGGGATCCCGTGCCATCGGAGGCATCGTCATCAGCCCGACGACGCGGACCGGGGAGCGCTCGAGGAAGCCCGGCAACTCGGCCGGCGCGATCCCGCTCTTGCCCGCCTCGCCGGCGACGTTGACCTCGACGAGGACCTCGGTCGAGTCGTCGCCGTGGCGGCGCAGCTCCTCGAGCGCCGAATCGCTCGCCACCGTCTCGATGTAGCGGACGTGAGGCAGGACCTGACGGACCTTGCGGCTCTGTAGGTGGCCGATGAAGTCCCACGTGAACAGACCGGGATACGCCTCGGCCTTCTCGACCAGGTCCTGCGCCCGGTTCTCGCCGAGGAGCGTCAGGCCCGCCTCGGCGAGGACGCCGACGTCCCCCACCGGGACGTACTTGACCGCGGCCAGGATCTCAACGTCGCTTGGATCTCGCCCCGAGGCTGCGATCTCGGAACGAACCCGCTCGAGGTTCGCCCGAACCGCCCCCGCCTCGAGCCCCCGGATCAGTTCAACCACGCGAGTCCAGCCTGCCGGCCGGTCACCCCCCGATCACGGCGGTGCGAGAAGAACAGCGACGCGTCCGAGCAGATCGTGCACAGACCGACGTCGTGCACGCTCCGCACCCCGGCGCGGTCGAGCTGCTCGCGAGCGATCGCCTTCAGGTCGAGATTGCGCCCACACCGGACGTGGTCGCCATAGTCGGTGAACTCGCGACGGACCTCGTCCCCCACCTCGTAGCAACACCCGCCGGCGCCCGGGCCGATGGCCGCGCCGAGCGGGCCCTCGACCCCGAGCTCGCGCAGCGCGCGCACCCCCTCGGCCACGATCCCGCCGGCCAGCCCTCGCCACCCGGCGTGCACCATCGTGACGGCGTTCTCGCCCGCGATCGCGATCGGTAGGCAGTCCGCCGTGAGGACCATCGGCGCCACCTCGCGGAGCGACGTCGCCTGGCCGTCGGCCGCCGGCAGCTCGATCCCCTCGTCCGGGAGCGGCGCAACGCCGTCGGCGGGCAGCGCGCGGATCCGCCGCACGCACGTGCCGTGAACCTGCCGGATGAACACGGGCGGCAGCCCGACCTGGTTCTGAAGCGTCGCCCGGTTGCGTTGCACGGCCTCGGGCCGGTCGGCGGTCAGCCGCCCCAGGTTGAGGCTTGCGTACGGTCCCTCCGAGTATCCGCCCCGACGGGTCGTGAACAGTGCCCGGGCCCCCGGTAGGTCGATTCCCAGGTGCTCTCCGCGGGCGTAGAACGGGTCGGGCAGTCTCGGCTCACCCACGTCGATCAGCCTACTGTGGGGCGTCAGAGGCAGCCTCGAGTGCGGCTGTGAGCTCCTGCTCGCGCCCGGAGACACGCCCATCGAGCTTCGCCGCGAGCGCCGCGCGGAGCCCACGCCCGATGGCCGGACCCTCGGGCACGCCGGCGGCGAGCACGTCGCGCCCGTCGATCGACAGGCGGACGTGGCGTAGACGCTCGAGCCAGTCGCGCGCCACGCGCTCGGGCCCGAGTGCGCCGGCGAGGGCCACCAGTTCGGCCGGCGCGCCGGCCACGGCCGCGGCGACTGCCGACGGTTCCTCGGCCGCGGCGAGGGCGGCAGCGACCTGCTCGGCCCGTGAGCTCGTGGCGACGATCGCGTCGCGATCCTCGGCCTCGAAGGCCAGCGCGTCGAGCAGCGCCGACAGCTCCCCGGCCGGGACGGCGCGGGCCGCTACGGCCAGCGCGAGCCGGTCGGGCCGCCCGTCGCCGGGCAGCAGCGCGAGCGCGCGCCGAGCCAGGGTTTCGTCGGCCAGGCCGATGCCGGGATGCAGGGCGTGGTCGAGGCCCAGCTCGCGGAGCCGGAGCAGCGCGTTCACCGGATCGTGCTCCCGGGTCAGCAACCTCAGCTCGGCGCCGACTCGAGGGCCGCTGACGGTGCGCAGGGCGCCACCGTCGATCGCTTCGCCGGCCAGCGTCCGGGTATGCGGCTCGATCTCGAACCCGAGGCGGCTTGCGTAGCGCGCCAGGCGGAACAGCCGGGTGGGATCGTCGAGGAAGCTGCGGTCGTGGAGGATGCGGAGGCGGCGCGCGTCGAGGTCCTCGAGGCCGCCCGGCGCGGCGTGGAGCTCGCCCGCGCCGGCGCCAGCCAGCGCGATCGCCAGCGTGTTGACCGTGAAGTCCCGCCGCAGCAGGTCCTCGGTCAACGTCGCGGGTTCGACGTCCGGGAGCGCGCCAGGCCTCGCGTAAGACTCACGCCTGGCCCGGGCGATGTCGTAGTCAAACCCGTCGAGCCTGACGGTCGAGGTGCCGAAGCGGTCGTGGACCGTCAGCCCGCCGCCCAGCGAGGCCGCCAGCGCCGCCGCATCGCCTTCGACCACGAGGTCGAGGTCGAACGGCACGCCGCCCAGCAGGAGGTCCCGGACCGCGCCCCCCACCATGTACACGCCGGGAGCGTCGGGCAAGTGGGAGAACAGTGGTCCGGCGGCCGGCAGCGCGCGAACGCGCTCCAGGAGCTCCGACGGCTCGGGAAGAACCTTCAGCATCGACATAGTTTCTTCCCAAGCGCCTTCCCGGAGGCCGGTGGCTAGCATTGCCCGCCATGCCGAGTCCCGGTTCGCGCCGCTGGGTGCGGTGGGGGCTCGTCGCCGTAGTGGTCGTGCTTGTGCTGGCCGGAGGCGCGGTTGCGTTCGTCCTGGCCCACGCGCCGCACAACGTTTCTCACCCGAACGTCGAGTTCACACGTCCGACCACAACGACGACGGCCCAGAAGCCCGCGGCGGTCGACAACTTCACATGGCCCCGGTACGGATTTGACGCCGCGCGGACGCACTTCTACTCGGGCCCGAACCCGCCCGAGCCGCCGCTACACGTCGGCTGGCGCTTCCAGGACTACGCGTTGCTCGAGTTCCCGCCGGTCATCTACCGGAACGCGCTCTACCTGATCGACGACGACGGCTCGGCCAAGGCGCTCGACAAGCGGACCGGGCGCAAGCTGTGGGAGACCAAGGTCGGAACGCTGGCGGCCGCCTCGCCCGCGCTCGGCATCAGCCAGGGCCTGATGTACGTCTCGCTGCTCTCCACGACACCCCACCCCGGCCCGACGGGCCGCAACGGACGCTTCGCCGCCCTGTCGATGAAGACGGGCCAAATCGTGTGGTCCAAGCGGATCCCGGCCGGCACCGAGTCCTCGCCGATCGCGTACGGCAACGCCGTGTATTTCGGCGATCAGAGCGGGACTGTGTACTCGCTGAACGCGACCACCGGTCAGGTCAACTGGACCTACCACGCCAGCGCCGCGGTCAAGGGTGGCTTGGCCTACTCGAACGGCACCGTGTACTTCGGCGACTACTCGGGCCGGGCCTACGCGCTGGGCGCGGCCACCGGCCACCAGATCTGGGCCGTCAACACCAACGGCGCTGACCTCGGGTTTGGGTCGGGCAACTTCTACTCGACTCCCGCCGTCGCTTTCGGCCGCGTCTACATAGGCAACACCGACGGACGGGTCTACTCGTTCGCCCAGAAGACGGGTCAGCTCGCCTGGGCCACCAGTACCGGCGCGTACGTGTACGCGTCACCGGCCGTCGAGGACACCCCGGGGCTCGGCCCGACCGTCTATCTCGGCTCCTACGACGGCAACTTCTACGCCTTCAACGCCCAGTCGGGCGCGATCCGGTGGAAGCATCCCGCCGGCGGGAAGATCTCCGGCTCGGCGACGATCGTCGGCAACGTCGTCTACTACTCCGACCTCGGCACGAAGACCACCGCCGGGCTCAATGTGCGCACGGGCCACCAGGTTTTCTCGTTCCCGGACGGGGCGTTCAATCCGGTCGTCTGCGATGACACGGGAACGATCTATCTGAGCGGATACACGGTGCTCTACCAGATGCTTCCCACGCACTGAGCGCCGACTCGCCCGGCGCGCTAACTTAACGCCAACACCGCACTCGCAGCGACTCAACAGAACCCGTATGCAGTACGCCGGGGTGCACGCGAAATCCCCGCACACGGCGTGCAAAGAAGCTCGCATGGAACGTGCGTTCGGGACGTTCTTGCTATCCTTGCACGTCTATGCGTTGTCGTAGTGGAAGTCACTGCCAGGAACCGGCCATGTCGGGCCGCAGGTTCTGCGCGTCGCACGCGGCGGAGCTCGATCGCATGCGCGAGGAGCTCAAGGACGCCGCTGCCGCCCGAATCGGTCGCGGTCGGCCCAAGCGGTCGTCTACGTGCTGCCGTCCTGGCTGTTACGAGCCCCGCGTTCCGCCTGCCGCGTATTGCGATGCATGCGCCGCCGCCGGATACGTGGAAGAGGCCGCCTAGCGCGGCCGCTTCACCCGGGCCCTCGATACATACCGCAGGTTCACCGTTTCGGGCGTGGGATTTCACGCCTCGGTTTCGGCTACCCACCTCATAACTCGGTCGGCCGCACCGCAGCGCCGGCCGCGGCGAGATGCGCCTTGATCTCCCCCACCGTGTGCTGCCCGTAGTGGAGGATCGAGGCGCATAACACGGCGTCGGCGCCGGCATCGAGCGCCTCGGTCAGGTGCTCCAGGCGCCCGGCGCCACCGGACGCGATCACCGGCACCTCGACCGCGCCCGACACGGCCGCGGTCAGCGCCAGGTCGTAGCCGGCGTTGGTCCCGTCGCGGTCCATGCTGGTCAGAAGGATCTCCCCCGCTCCGCGCTCGGTCCCCTCGCGCGCCCACGCGACAGCGTCTCGGCCGGTGGGCGTGCGCCCGCCGGCGACGTAAGCCTCCCAGCCCCCGGCAGGCCGCGCCTTGGTCAAATTCTCGGCGGGGCGTGACGGCCGCGCCGCAATCGAATGGTCGGCGGGGCCTGACGGCCGCGCCTTGGCATCGATCGCGAGCACCACGCACTGCGCGCCGAAATTGGCCGCCAGCTCGTCGATCAACTCGGGCCGGGCGAGGGCAGCTGAGTTGATCGAGACCTTATCCGCGCCGGCGTCGAGGACCGCCTGTGCGTCGGCCACCGAGCGGATCCCACCCCCGATCGTGAACGGGACGAACACGTCATCGGCGGTCCGGCGGGCCAGGTCGACGACCGTCTCGCGCCGGTCGGAGGTGGCGGTGATGTCGAGGAACACGAGTTCGTCGGCCCCGTCGGCGTCATAGCGAGAAGCGAGCTCGACCGGGTCCCCGGCGTCGCGCAGGTCGACGAAGCCGACGCCCTTGACGACGCGACCGCGGTCCACGTCGAGGCAGGGGATAACCCGCTTGTAATGCACCTCAGCCGTCCAGGACGGCCTGAGCGTCAGCGACCGTGAACTGCCGCTCGTACAGGGCCTTCCCCACGATCACGCCGTTCAGGTTGACCTGGCGGAGCTCGACGAGCGAGCGGAGGTCCTCGAGCGAGCCGACGCCGCCCGAGTAGGCATACGTTCCACGCACCGCGTCGGCGACGCGGCGGGCACCGTCGAGGTCGGGACCCGTGAGCATCCCGTCGCGATCGATGCTCGAGTAGACGTAACGGCGCACGCCGCGCGCGCCTAACCGCTCGATGACCGCCTCGATCGGAATGTCGGTCTGCTCGGTCCACCCGGCGCCGGCCAGGTGGCCTTCGCGCGCGTCGATGGACACGACGACGCGGTCGCCGAACTCGGCGATCGCCTCGTCGAGGAAGTCGATGTCCCGGTAGGCGGCGGTGCCGATCACCACCCGCGCCGCGCCCGCGTCGATCGCATCGCGGACGGCTC
>DATBYI010000742.1:0-4128 GCA_036513815.1 Solirubrobacteraceae bacterium | reverse complement strand
CTCGAGGCGCTGTTCTCCGTCGGACAGTAGGCGCTTGCGCGTCGCCGTCGTAGCGGAGTGGTACCCCTCGCCGGACGACCCGGTGCTGGGCATCTGGGCGCACCGGCAGGCGGTGGCCGCGCGCGATGCCGGCGCCGAGGTGCGGGTGCTCGCACTGCGCCGTCCGATCCCTCCGCTCGCGGTGGCGCGCAAGGTTTTTCATGTTCCCCCGGCCACTGGCGAGCTTGGCCGCTGGATCGAGGGGGCCCGGACATCGATCAGGCCGATGACGTTAGACGGGCTTTCCGTCGAGCCGGTGCCGTTCCTCGCGCCGCCGCGTCCGCTGTCGTACGGGGGGTGGGGGTATTGGATGGCGCCTGCGCTGGCTGGCGCTCTGGATCGGCTGTATGGCGAGTGGCGGTTCGACGTGCTCCACGCGCACTGCCTGGCCCCGGCCGGTCACGCTGCGGCACGATGGATCCGGTCCCGCGGGGCTGGGTCCCGCCCCGCCTTCGTCGTGTCCGCCCATGGCCCGGACATGATCAACGTCCCGGTTGGGAGTTCGGTGGGGAGGCGCGCCTGCGTCGCCGCGATGGCGGCGGCCGATCTGGTGATGGCCAACAGCACGTGGGCGGCGCGGCGCTGCGAGGAGATCGCGGGGCGCCCGATTCCGGCGCGCGTCGTCTACCTCGGGGCGGACGTGCCTCCGGCGTCGCACTCGTCGTCCAACGGCGCGGTCCGGATGGTCACCGTGGCGCACCTGGTGGAGCGCAAGCGCCACTCGGTCGTGTTGCGGGCTCTGGCTCGGCTCGATCCGGCCCGGCGGCCCGAGTACCTCGTCATCGGGGACGGTCCGTGCCGAGAGGGGTTGGAGCGCCTCGCTGAGGAGTTGGGCGTGGCCGATCGCGTCCGGTTCGTGGGTCAGCTACCGAATCCCGAGGCGGTGGCGCGCGCGGCGGCGTGCGACCTGTTCGTGATGCCGGGGGTCGAGGAGCCGTTCGGAGTGGCGTTCGTCGAGGCGATGGCGGCGGGGCTCCCGGCGATCGGAAGCCGCGGCGAAGGCGGTCCGGAGGACATCGCGGCAGCCGGTCCGGGGATGATCCTCGTGGCGCCCGATGATCCGGGCGGGCTGGCTGGGGTGCTCGAGCGGCTGATCGGCGATCGCGCCGAGCTGGCGCGGTTGGGGGCGGCGGCGCGCGAGACGGTGGCGGCCAATTTCACGTGGGAGCGGTGCGGCGCCGAGACGGTCGCCGCCTATCAGGCAGTCCTCGGCAAGCCGACGCCATCAGTCGCCGCCGACAATCTCACAAAGGCGTGACCGATCTACTGCTGGTGTCGCTCGGCACCACGCGCGGGCTGCGGCTGGCCGACGCACAGCTTGTCGACATGCTGCGCGACGCCGGCGCCTCGGTGGCGGCCGTGGCGACCCGCATCGGATGGACCGATGCGCTGCGGCGGGGCTATCCGGTCAACGACATCGTCGAGGCGGTGGCCTCTCGCCGCGCGATGGACGCCGGCCTGCGCGCGCATCGGCCGCGCGCGCTCGTCCTGTCCAGCACCACGGTGGCGCTCCTGGCCGGCCGGCCGCCGGTCCCCTACGCGGTGTGGCTCGACTCCCCGGCACGGCTGAACCGGCCCGGGCTGCTCAACGCGCCGCTGCACGTGCTCGAGCGCCGGCAACTCGCCCGCGCCCGCGTGTTGATGCCCCACAGCCCGGGGACGGTGGCGGCGCTGCCGCCCGGATCCGCCCGGTCGGTGATGATCCCCCCGCCGGTCCCGGCCGCGGGCGGCGATCTCAATGTCGCCCGCGAGTCGGTCGCGGTCGGCTACACGCCCGATCCGAAGGCCAAGGGCCTCGCGCTGCTGTGTGCGGCGTGGGAGCAGGCTGCCCTCCCCGGAGTGACCCTCAAGATCGCCGGGATCGAACCCGAGCGGGCGCGAGCGTTCTTGGGTAGGAGGGGCATCGCGTTACCGGCCGGCGCAGAGCTTGTCGGCATGCTTCCCCAGCCCGCGTTCCGCGACCTGCTCGCCCGCGCGCTTGTCTTCGTCAGCGCCGCCGAGTGGGAGGACTTCGGGGTCGCGCCGCTCGAGGCGCTCGACCGCGGCGCCGCGTTCGTGTGCGCCCCGGCTGGGGGGCCGTTCCCGGCGCTGGGGCTGGCCCGCTCCCTCGCCCCCCAGTTCGTCGCTCCCGACCGCGCGCCGGCATCGCTTGCCCGCGCGCTCGAGGCGGTGTTCGCCTCTCCGGCCGAGGCGCTGTCCGCGTACCGGGTCGCCGCTCGCGCGGCGCTCGAGCCCTACCGGCCGGAGGCGTCGGTGGCGCGGATCGCCGCCGAGGTGCTGCCGGCCCTGCTCGGCGAGTAGCGGCGGGCGGCCGCCACCACGGCCTCGACGAACGCGTCGACCTCGACTCCGTCGCTCTCGCGGTCGATCGCGCGGCTCTCGGCCGACATTCGCCGGCGCAGCTCCGGGTCGGAAACGAGCTGGTCAAGCGCGCGCGCCACCGCAT
This sequence comes from Solirubrobacteraceae bacterium, assembly GCA_036513815.1. Taxonomy (GTDB): domain Bacteria; phylum Actinomycetota; class Thermoleophilia; order Solirubrobacterales; family Solirubrobacteraceae; genus Palsa-465. Next base: position 1,643 of record DATBYI010000742.1, on the reverse strand, counting down.
CGACGTCAGCGGCATCGACGAGCGCGGCGTTCAGACCGTTGACCGCCACGTCGCCGGCCGCGCCGGCGGTCGCGCTGCAGACGATCGGGAGGCCGGCCGCGACCGCCTCCCGGACCGCCACGCCGAACGGCTCGTAGGTGCTGATCAGCGCATACACGTCGGCCGACGCGAAAAGGCTCGGCATCTCGGACGGGGCGACGTGGCCCCGGAAGCGGACGCGAACGCCACGCCGGGCGGCCAGCTCCTTGAGCTCGTCCTCGAGGAACCCGGTGCCGACGATCTCGAGCTCGGCCTCCGCGCTGATGCGCGTGAACGCCTCGATCAGCGTCGCGAAGTTCTTGTCGGGCACGAGCCTGCCGACGCTGATGATCTTGACGGGTCCCGGCTGGTTGGAAGGTGCGACGGCCCGGAAGCGCTCCACGTCGGCGGCCTGAAGTGCCACCGTTATCCGGTCATCTGGCACGCCGAACGCGCGCAACCGGTCGCGCGCGGCCGAGCTCGCGCCGATCATGCCGTCGGCGTGCCGCGCGAGTCGCCGGTGCAGCGCGAGCTGCCAGCGGGGCAGCATCGAGTCGATCTGGGGCGTGCACTCGGTGAAGATCACGTACGCCCGGCGGTGGTATCGGCACCAGGCCAGCGTCCGAAGTGACGCCACGCCGTACTCCCAGACGACGACGCAATCGGGGTTGACCTTCCGCAGCGCGCGTTCGAGGCCGCGCGGCGACAGCACCGGCGTACGCCCGGCGCGCCGGCGCTGGCGCGAGCGCAGGTGCACGGCCGGATACGGATGCTCGGTCGGGAACCAGTCGGGCGCGACGTCCCAACTCGGCTGTCCGGCCGACTGGTAGATCACGCGGAGGTCGAGCTCGGGGCGCCGCGCGAGGGCGGCGAATAGCGGCTCACGGTAGGGGACCGGGGTAGGTGGGACGATGGCGCAGCGGACCCCCATGACCCGCCGAAGGTTACGGTGGCGCCTTGGGAGATGGTCGGCGGCGCGTTAGCCGATGGTCGGCGGCGCCTGACGGCGTCGCCTTGGCGGATGGTCGGCGGCGCCTTAGAGCTGCGACCCGCGACCGCGCTCGAACCAGATCGAGCGGTCCTTCCAGTCATGGACCATCATCAGCGCCCCCGCGGCCAGCGCCAGCGCCGAGCTCGGCGCCACGACCGGCTTTGGGACCGGGACCGGATCGGTGATCAGCGTGAAGCACGCGACCGCCGCGAGAAGGCTGCCGGTGGCGCCGTGGTGGCAGCGCTGACCGAGGATCCAGACACGACGCCTGAGTGCGTCGTACTCGACGAATTTTCTGACGGATTGTCCGACGTCTCCCCGCATTTCCGTGATCCGCCCGGTTATCGGCCTTTTCCCTGCAAACGTGAGAAACAGGGCCGTTCTTTCGAGCGGGGTGTCTGGGTGGGCGGTTTAGCCGATGCGGGAGCCGATCGCCGCCTCTTTGTCGGGGCGCAGCAGCACCACGCCGAGCTGCTCGTCGAGCGCCCCCAGGACGAGCACCTCGGAGGAGAAACCGGCGATCCGGCGGGGCTTCAGGTTGACCACGCAGACGACGAGACTGCCCTCGAGCGCCTCGCGCGGATAGTGCGTGATCTGGGCCGACGAGCGCTTGATCCCGAGCTCGGGGCCGAAG
>DATBYI010000741.1:0-5766 GCA_036513815.1 Solirubrobacteraceae bacterium | reverse complement strand
GCGCTGCTACTACTGGTGCTGCTACTGCTCTTGCTGCTCCCGCAGCCAGCCACAAAGAGCAATCCGAGGGCCGCCACGATCGACAGCCCAAGCCGCACGCGCGGCACGTGATGGAACATCCTCACCGATCTCCTCCTCCTCCTCGAGGATTGGGTCTCACCCGCCCCAGGTTGGCGAGCGGGGCGATAGTAGTCGGTGAGAAAACTGTATGCAATAGCTCCTAACAAGACCTCAAGAAATGAGAATTGAGGGGGGCCGATTGTCGATTCTGCATGCAATCGCCGATTGATCGCACTACACTGCCGCGACCGCGGCGACCGTGCGCGGAAGTGAGGTGAGAGGTGTCCGGTCCACCCAGCAGGACCCAGATGAAGCGGGCGGTGTTCCGATTGCGCGAGCTGATCCTTCGCGGGGAGTTCGTGGCCGGCGAGCGGATGTCCGAGCTCCGTCTCGTGCAGCGGCTCGGGGTGTCCCGCACGCCGCTCCGGTTGGCGCTCGCGGCGCTCGAGCACGAGGGATTGCTGCGCGGGCTCGAGTCCCGCGGCTACGTGGTGCGCGAGTTCACCGAGTCCGACATCAGCGACGCGATCGAGCTCCGGGGCGTGCTCGAAGGAACCGCGGCGCGACTGGCCGCTGAGCGCGGAGCCATGCCCGACGACGTGGCCGAGCTGCGAGCGATCTGCGACACGATCGCCGAGGCTGTGCGCCGGGCCGACTACGAATCCTTCGAGGAGTTCGTCGACATGAACGAGCGCTTCCACGCCGGAATCCTCCGGATGGCTCGTAGCCCCGTGCTCGAGCGCGCGCTCGAGGCGATCATCGTCCTGCCCTTCGCCGGTCCCAGTGCCTTCGTGATGGCCCAGGCCGTTCTTCCCGAATCGCGCGACATCCTGATCATGGCCCACCGCCATCACCTCGGCCTGATCGAGGCGATCGAGCGCGGGCAAGGCGCCCGGGCAGAGAGCCTGGGCCGTGAGCACGCGCTGCTCGCGCGGGCCAACCTCGAGGTCGTGATGGAGCATCCCGAGGTGCTCGAGCGTATGCCGGGCGCCTCGCTCCTCGCCGTCCCCGACGCGCCGCGGGTCAAGGCCGCGCCGCTCGAACCGGTCTGATCGGCCTTCGCTCCAGAACGCCAGCAGAGCGCCCGGACAACCTCGGCCAGTACCTGGTTCTGACATCGGTCTCCGGGCGCTCTGATCGCTAGCACTAATCCGCGCGCGGTTGACTAACCGGTAGGCGGCTCCGTCGAGGGAGCCGTCCCAGCCACCTTGCGGTAGGCCGCGATCTGCGGGTCCGCCGAGGAGACGTCGAAGCATCCCTGGGCGGTCACCATCTTGCCGTTGTCCGGCGTCGTGGTGAAGTCGGCGTTGTTCGGGATGTGCAGTGGATAGCTCCCGTAGGTCCACGGCTGGCACAACAGCTCGGTCTTGGCGTCCTTGATGTTCTTGAACGCCGCGTTAACGCTCGCGATCGTGTACGGGCCATTGATCGTGTCGAGCGCGTTGGTCGCGAACTTCGCGAGCACGAACCCCATCTCGCTGAACGAGCCGATGCCGCCTGCGACGGCCGAGCCGTACTTGGCCAGGATCGCTTTGTAGAGCTGCATTTCCGGGCCGTTGTGATCGTCGGGATCGGTCAGCTCGGCGTTGACGAACAACTTGTGGTTCCACTTCGGTCCCAGCGCCTTGGCCAGGAAGTCGGTGTTGCACGGTGTCGAGCAGCCCCAGCCCTTGACTCGATCCTCGAGGCCGAGCTTCTGGGCCGCCTGGAGGATGACGAGCGCCTCGGGCGGCGTGAAATTCAGCACGACCCACCCGTTGGAGCCGGCGTCGTCGACCAGGTTCAGCGCCACCGAGTCGGCGTCCTGGATCGGGACGTTCGACGTGAGCTCGGTGATCGGCACGCCCGCCGCCTTCGCCAGCGCGGCCGGGCCCGCGGCTATGTAGCCGGTGCCGGGAACGTTGGACTGATCGAACACGATCTTCGACGGATGCTGGGTGAGTCCGTACTGGACCGCACCGTCGGAGCTGTAGCGCGGGCCCATGTTGACCGCCGCGCTGTGCGGGGTCGACCAGCACTCCGGGGCGATGCCGGCGCCCATCTCGTAGATCCCGAGCGACTGCCAGTAGCTCTGGTCGAGTGTGCACTCGAGCAGGTCGAACACGCCGACGATTCCGACCACGTGATCGCTCTGAATCAGCTTGTGCGCGGCCGCCGTGATCTGCGACGGCTGGGACTGGTCGTAGAACACGTAGAGCTTGAGCGGGTGGCCGTTGACCCCGCCGTTCGCGTTTACGCACGCGAAGTATGCGTTGATCATGTTCGGCCCGTCGCTGAAGTCGGTTCCCGGCTGCTTGGTGTCGATGGTGCCGATGTTGATCGGCGTGCCCGTTGCGGCGACGCCCGACTTTGGCCCACACGAAGACGTGCTGGTCGAGGTCGCTGCGGTGGTCGCGCTGGCGGTCGAGCTAGTCGCGCTCGAGCCGCCGGCACTGCTCGTGGCGCTGCTGCTGCTACTGCTGCTGCCGCACGCGGCGAGCACCAGGGCGCCGACGAGCGCGGCAAGCGCGACGCCCGCCCGCAGGCGCAGCGCATGGTGGATCACCCTCACCCTTGTCCTCCTCCTCTGGAGATTCGGTCGACCCCGCCCACGGTTGGGCGAGGGGGCGATCCTATTGTCAAACATTTCTGTATGCAAGATTGACTCGGGCAGCCCTAACGAGACCGAAAAGAACGTTTGCAGTTCGCCTCATCGGAGCCTCTTGCATACAGCGAGCTCGGCGGCAATACTCGGGCCCAGCCGATGGTCAATCAGGTCAACCGGACGCAGATGATGCGCGCTCTGTTCGCGCTCCGCGAACAGATCCTCAGCGGCGATTTCAAGCCGGGCGAGCGCATGTCCGAGCTGCCCCTCGCGGAGCGGCTTGGGGTGTCGCGGAGCCCGCTCAGGCTGGCGCTCGCGTCGCTCGAGCACGAGGGGCTGCTCCGCCTGCTGCCGACCGGCGGGTACGTCGTCCGCGAGTTCACCCAGGCCGACATGCGCCACGCGATCGAGTTGCGCGGCGTCCTGGAGGGCACGGCTTGTCGCTTCGCCGCCGAGGAGGGGGCGAGTCGCCGCGACCTCCGCGCCCTCCGGGCGATCAACGAGCAGGTCGAGCCGCTCGTGCACCGAGCCGACTACGAATCGTTCGAGCGCTACGTCGCGCTCAACGGGGAGTTCCACGAGCGGCTGATCAAGATGGCGCACAGCCCCCTGCTCGAGCGCACGCTCGACACCGTCCTTTCGCTCCCGTTTGCCACGCCCAGCGCGATGGTGCTCCAGCACGCACAGCTGCCGGAGTCGCGCGAGATCCTCGTCGTCGCCCACCGCCAGCATCTGTGGCTGGTCGACGCGATCGCCAACCGCGAGGGGTCGCGAGCCGACAACGTGGCGCGCGAGCACGCCCGGCTGTCGCTCACCAACCTTGAGATCGTGCTCGGCCGGAGCGGTCTGCTCGAGCAGATGCCCGGCGCGTCGCTGCTGGCGCTCGACGCCGAGCTCGAGTCGGCCTGAGGCGCCACCGTCGGCTGGCGTGGGCGTTCCCTGTCTTGCTGGCGGGGGCGGCCGCCGGGCCGAGTGAGCCGGAAGCTGGGGCATAACCCGCCACTCGCGCCCCTCCCTCGCGGTGAATGGCGATTCAGCGCCATATGTGGGCACTAAGTGCGCACTCGACGGCTGGCCGGCGTCGAGTGTGGAGTTATAACCCATCGCGCGATCCGGACGGCCCACGCCGGCGCTCGAACCCGAGCGTGCTGTTGTGAGACACCTCTTCGCCTGGGCCGGTGGCGGCCATCCGCCCCTCCTGGCCAGCGCCAGGTCGGACGCGCCCTCAGCGGCGGTCGATTTCGGCTATGGCGACGCGATCGCGCCGTGATCCCACGGCTCGGCGTCGGACTCGCCCCACTCCATCGCGGTCCTCGCCGCGCGAATGATCTCGTCGGGTCCCGGCCGGTAGGCGTCCTCGAGCGGAGGGCTGACCGGCACGGGCGTATATGGTGCCCCGACGCGCTGGATCGGCGCCTCGAGGTAGTCGAACGCGGCCGCCTGGAGCTGGGCGGCGAGCTCGGCCCCGAACCCACCGGCCGTCACCGCCTCGTGGGCAATCACCGCCCTCCCCGTCCTACGAAGCGACTCCGCGAGCGTCTCGAGGTCGAGCGGGACGAGCGTACGCGGGTCGATCACCTCGGCCTCGATCCCGTGATCGTGCGCCAGTCGCTCCGCGGCTTGCACCGCGTCGCCGACCAGGCGAGACAACGCGACGATCGTGACGTCCCGGCCGGCGCGGAGCGTGCGCGCCCGACCCAGCGGGATCGGCTCGACCGGGTCGGGTACCGGCTCGCGCCGGAAATAGAGCGACTTGTTCTCCACGAACACGACCGGGCTAGGGTCGGCGATCGCGCTGCGCAGCAGCCCCGCTGCGTCGGCCGCGCCGCTTGGCATGACGACCTTGAGGCCGGGGATGTGGGTGAGCCACGCTTCCAGGCTCTGCGAGTGCTGCGCCCCGTTCCGTTGCCCTGAGCCACCCTGGGTGCGGAGTACCAGCGGCACGTTCAACTGCCCGCCCGACATGAAGTGCGCCTTGGCCGCCTGGTTGACGAGTTGATCGAGCGCCAGCGTGATGAAGTCGATGAACATGATCTCGACGACGGGCCGAAGGCCCGACTGGGCCGCGCCCACCGCCACGCCGCAGACCGCCCCCTCGCTGATCGGCGTGTTGCGAACGCGCTCGCGCCCGAACTCCTCGGCCAGGCCCGCCGTGACCAGATACGGACCGCCCTCGGCGACGTCCTCGCCGAGAACGATCACGCGCTCGTCCTCGCGCATCGCGTGGGCGAGCGTCCGGTTCACTGCCTCGACGAAGGTGGCCTCCGTCTCCGTCTCCGTCTCTGCCTCCGTCTCCATCTCCCTCTCCGTCTCCGCCTCCGCCTCCGCCTCCGTGCTCACGCGTACACCAGCGTCGCGGCGATCGAAGGGTCCGGGAATGGGCTGTCGCGACCGAACCGCACCCCTTCCTCAATCTCCGCGGCGGCCTGCACCTCGACCGCCTTCGCCGTCTCCTCGTCGATCCACCCTTCGGCGATCGCCCGGTCCTGAAACTGCGTGAGCGGATCGCGCTCGCGCCACTCCTCCTCGGCCGCGGCGTCTCGATACTTCTGCTGGTCGCCCTCGTAATGCCCGCGCCGGCGATACGTCAGGCACTCGAGCAGGAACGGCCCTCGCCCGGCGCGCGCCTGCGCCAGGAAGGCGCCGAACGCGTCGTACAGCGCGGGCACGTCTGACCCGCTCACGGTCTCCCGTTCGAATCCGTACGGCGCCACCACATCGCTCACGCGCTCGACCGTCGAGTGCTCCTCCCGCGAGGTGAACTCGGCGAAACCGTTGTTCTCGCACACGAAGATCACCGGCAGCCGCCACAGCGCGGCCAGGTTGATCGTCTCGTTGAAATGGCCGGCCTGAACGGCGCCGTCCCCGAAGAACACGACGCTGACGCGATCGCCGCCGCCCAGATGCTGGGCGAGCGCGGTGCCGAGCGCGAGCGGCAGATTGCCGCCCACCACTCCGGTGGCGCCCATGAACCCGTGCTCGGCGTCGACCAGGTGCATTGATCCGCCGACTCCTCGGCACAGACCGTCGACGCGACCCATCAGCTCGGCCATGACGCGGTCGACCGGCGCCCCCTTGGCGATCGCGTGGCCGTGGGCGCGGTGGCCGCTGTACACGGCGTC
>DATBYI010000740.1:0-6380 GCA_036513815.1 Solirubrobacteraceae bacterium | reverse complement strand
GACGCAGGGTGCGGTCGTGCGGCTCGACGAGCCGATCGGGCAACGTGACCTGAGCTTCTCGCCCGATGGCCACACGGTGATGGCCGTGGCGATCGGCCCCAACCGCTCGGAGCTGTACGCGATCGACGCGGCCGATCGTCGCACGCGGCGGCTGCTGTCGTGGACCGGGTCCCCGCCGCAGCCAGACGAGGTGATCGGTTTCGAGGCCGTGGCCTACTCGCCGGACGGCGCGCAGGTAGCGCTAACAGAGGAGGACGACCCAGGCGACGACGTCACTCCGACGGCTTCGCGGCTCCTGATGCTGGACGCCTCGACGGGGCACGTCCGCTGGCAGCGGCGCTACCCGCTGCGTCCGGGTCAAGCCGATCCGCACGTCGTCTTCACGGCCGCCGGAATGCTGCTGAGCTCCGCACAGCAGGGCGACACGCTGCTCTGGGATCCGCGCACCGGCCGGATTCTGCGCCGGTTCCCATTGGGTGGAGTGCCCGCACTTGCGCCGAACGGTCGCACCGTGGCGCTGGGCCAGAACAGCCCGAGCTTCGGAAACCAGAGCGCCTCGCTCGTGTTGCTCGATCTGCACACGGGGGGTCATCGGGCGTTGCTCGCCAACCTGCCCGACCACTGGATCCGGACCGTGGCCTTCACGCCCGACGGGTCGGAGATCGCCGGCGCTGCGACCGACGGGACGCACGTCTGGGATGTCGCGTCGGGCAAGATCGCCGAGAGCTACGTCGCGCAGGCCGGCCCACGTTCCCTCTCGGTCCTCGAGCCACACAGCGACGTCCTCATCTCGGGCCAGCAGGACGGCAGCCTCACCGCGTTCGACGTCTCCGGCGCACGCCGCTTGGGGCGTGCCTTCAGCTGGAACACGCCCGAGCAGGCATGCGGCTACACCCCCTGCATGGCGATCAACCGGCAGTCGTCGTTGATGGCGACCGACCAGGCTGACGGCACGGTCGCTGTCGTGGATCTGCGCACGCTCCGCTTGGTGCGCACGCTGCCCGCCCGCGACGGTCCCACCGCCGCGGCGATCTCGTTCATGCCCGACGGACGGACGCTCGTAACGGGCGGGGTCAACGGCCAGGTCAGCTTCTGGGCGCTCGAGACCGGTCGTGTCACGCGCACCCTGCGGTTTGCAGCGCCGGTGTGGTGGACCGCCGCCAGTCCCGACGGCACGCTCTTGGCCGTCCAAACCGGTCCGGCCGACGGCTCGGACAACGACGTCGCGCTGGTGCGGATCTCCACCGGCAAGGTCCTCCGGAGCCACGCGCTGCCATACGGGTCAAGCGGCGTTGAGTTCAGTCGCGACGGGCGCGAGCTTGTGGCGCTGGGCTGCTGCTGGACGGGCTCTGGGTCGGCGCTGGTCGCGTGGGATGTTCGTAGCGGCCGGCAGATGTTCAGACTGGGTGACAGCGTGAACGCCAGCGCGTTCGACTTCGCGCCGGGCTCGCAGCTGCTCGGCGTCGGTACGGGCAGTGGACAGGTCCTGTTGCTCGACACGCGGAGCGGCAGGCCGACCGCGCCACCGATCCAGGTCGCGACGGGGGAAATCAGTCAGGTCTCGTTCTCGCCCGACGGGCGCAGTTTCGCGGTCGCCTCGGCTGACCACACCGCCAGCGCCTGGGACCTCGAGTCCGGCACGCGGCTGGGTGACACGTTTGGCCCGTACCCCGCGACCTTCCCGGACGTGCTGTTCGAGCCCGACGGCCGGCTTCTGATCGAGCTGCTCTCGAACGCGATCGAGTGGCCGATGAACTTGAACACCTGGATGCAATTCGCGTGCCGCGTCGCCGGACGCAACCTCACCCAAGCGGAATGGCACTCCGTGTTGCCCAATCGCGCCTACCGCCCGACTTGCCCAGCAGGCGCACATTGAAGTCGAGCATCTGAGACCTCGTCATCGCTCACTCAGCGCCGTGCGCAGCTCCCTCACCTCGTCCTCGTAACTGCCACGGCCGAACAGGCACGACGTACCGCAGACGTACAGCTCGGCCCCCGCTTCCTTCGCGAGAACGGCGTTCTCTCTACTCACATTCCCGTCCACGCCGATGCTCGCTCCGGGGCTAGCGATGGCTGCGATGCTCTCCAGCCGCTCTCGAGTGCGAGGCAGCCACCTTTAGGGCCAGGATTCGAGGACTAGAGCAGATGCTCGTTGAGCTGGTGGCGGGACTTCACTCCGAGCTTGCGGAACGCCTTGCGTAGGTGGTAGTCGACGGTGCTCGGGCTGACGAACAGCTGCGCGGCGATTTCTGGGTTGGTGGCCCCGTCGGCCGCGAGCCGGGAGATTTGTGCTTCCTGGGGGGTGAGGTCGTCGCGGGTCTCGGCGGTTCGTTTGCGGGCGCGCTCGCCGGTCGCTTCGAGTTCCACCCGGGCGCGTTCGGCGAACGCTCCCATCCCGAACTCGGTGAACATCTCATGGGCGATGCGTAGCTGCTCGCGCGCGTCGAGTCGGCGGCGCTCGCGGCGCAGCCATTCGCCGTAGAGCAGGTGGTCGCGGGCGAGCTCCACGCGGACGCGGGTCCGCTCGAGCCGCTCGATCGCCTCAAGATAGAGCGGCTCGGCCGCTTCGCCTTCGCTCAGCAACGCTCGCGAGCGGGCCTCGACCCCGAGCGCCCAATCGGTGCCACTGGTTCGTGTCAGCTCCGACAGGCGGCGCAGCCCGTCTGCGGCGAGCTCGGTCTTCCCGCTCCGAGTGGCCGCCTCGATCAGCTCGACCAGCCCCCACATGAAGAACGCCAGGTCCTGCGGGTACTCGGTGGCCTCCCGGGCCGCGTCGAGCGCATCGTCGTACCGGGCGAGGCCGTTGTAGAGCACCGCGGTCGCGTACAAGCCGACGCCGATCGTCCTGCCCTCGCCGCGGGCGGTGGCGTCCCGGTCAACGGCCACGGTCAGCCGTGACGTCTCCACCTCCTGGCCGCGCCAGGCGGCGAGGAACACGCGCGCATGGGGCACGTGGGGATTTGCGATCGCGTCGCTGACCGCGTGCGCCTCCTCGCTCAGCGTCTCCGCCGCGGCGAACTCGCCGGCGAAGAGATGGATGCCTGCTCGCAGGTTGAGCGCCAGCGGCAGCACGGCCAGCGCGCCGGCATTGCGGGCGAGCTGGATCTGCCGGGCAGAAAGCACGAACCAGCTCTCGTCGTCCCACAGATCCATCGCGATGCGGCACGCCAGCCAAAGCCAGCGGATCCCCTCCTCGCTGGAGAGTTCGTCGCCGCGGAACGCCCGCAGTGCCCGCTTCAACAGCGGCGTCCCAGCGGCATAGCCGTCCGTATGCAGCGCAGCCAGCCCATCGAGGAGGAGATCGGACGCTCGCGCGGGCTGCAGCGATGGAGGCGCCCGGCGTGCGGCATCGGCCGTCCTGCGCACACCGTCGCGGGCGCCCAGGCGACCGGCGGAGATTGCCGCGGACAACGCCTCCAGATAGGTCACGCGCGCAAGTCCGGTGTCGAGCGGTTCAAGCCGCCTGGCGGCGCTCAGCAGCAGCGGGGGAGCGTCCCGGCCGCGGTTGACAGCAAACTCGACCTCACCGCGTAACAGAGCCACCTGGGCGCGTTGGAGCTCGTTCAGTGGTCCGGATTCTGCGATGCCGACCAGTCGGAGTGCCGCGTCGAACGCCCCGGCCTGGTGCTTGGCCTGGGCCGCGGCGAGCGCTCGCCTCGCTCTGGGCGAGCGGTCGGGCGTCAGCGCGGAGGCGCGCTCCAGGAACGCGGCCGCGGCCGCCAACCCACCGCGAGCCTGAGCGCGGCTCGCCGAGCGCTCCAGCTCGAAGGCGACCTCCTCATCGAACCCCGACGTCGCTTGGGCGAGGTGCCAGGCGCGGCGGTCGGGATCGACGGTGGGGTCGGTCGCGTCGGCCAGCGCGCGATGCACGGCCTGCCTCTCCTCAGGCGAGGCGGCTCGATAGACCGCCGAGCGGACCAGGGGGTGACGAAAGGTCACCCGCGTGCCGATGGCGAGCAATCCGTCGGTGTCGGCCGCCGCCTGAACCCCGATCCCGAGCCGCGCGGCCGCCCGCCACACCAGCACCGGATCGCCAACGGGCTCGGCGGCCGCGACGAGCAACAGCCGCCGGGTATCCGCGGGGAGCGCCGCAAACCGCCTCCGAAAGCTGTCCTCGATCCGCCCCGACAGCGGAAGCGCGTCCGGCAACCCGAACCCGCCCGCCAGCTCCGCCGGCGTTAACCCCCGGGGCAACTCCAACAACGCCAGCGGATTTCCACGGGTCTCCGCGACCAGCCGCTCCCGCACCCGCTCGTCCAACGGAACGCGAACCGCCGAGCCCAACAGCGCACGCGCGTCACCATCTCGTAGACCCTCGACAGCTAGCTTCGGCAATCCCTCGAGCTCATCACCGGCCTCACGCGTCACCAACACCAGCGCGACCGACTCCGCCAACAGCCGCCGCGCCACGAACACGAGCGCCTGCGCCGAGGCGCGATCAAGCCACTGCGCGTCATCGACCACACACACGAGCGGCTGCTCCTCGGCCACCTCCGCCAACAGGCTCAATACCGCCAGCCCGACCAGAAACCGATCGGGCGCATTCCCCACGCTTAGTCCGAACGCGACTCCCAGCGCGTCCCGCTGCGGGGCGGGAAGCCTGTCCAGGCGATCAAGCATAGGGGCACACAGCTGCTGCAAGGCCGCGAACGCGAGCTCCATCTCTGACTCCACACCGACCGCGCGCACAACCCGAAACCCCGACGCCGACCAGATTGCGGACTCCACCAGCGCCGTCTTGCCAACCCCCGCCTCGCCGCACACCACCAACACCCGGCTCTGCCCACCGCGCACCGCCTCAAGCAGCCGATCCAACACGTCGCGCTCGCTGCGCCGGCCGTGCAACACCTTTGCCGGCCCCTCAATGACCATGCAGGCGCGACCATACCGCGCTCACGGCCCCGTGCCGAACGCGCCATGACTACGAGGCCTTCCGGTTGGGGACTACGCACCGCGTGATTCGATAACCGTTGCTGGCTGCGAGTGTCGATGCTCCCGCTACCGAAGGAGCGACATGACTCGCACCAGACAGCGCAGGCGACGTGTTGACGACGCCCTGGAAATCGAGCGAGACAACTCTCGAGTGGCAGACGCGCGATGGACGAGCTGAGCCAGAAGCGACTGGTGGACCGCCTGATGGATGCATACGTGAGCTGGCGCGAGGCGTGCCTTCAGGTCAGCGATGCGTACGGCTCCTGGGCGAGCAACACTGGCCTGGGAGCCACCTCCGCGTTTGGGCGCTACCTGGCTGCGCTCGACCGCGAGGAGCGCGCCGCCGAGGTCTACGCCGGGCTCGTCCGGCGGACCGGCCAGCTCGCCTGGAGCACCCACGATCCTGCCGAACCACTCGGCGGGGCGCCGTGGGGAGTCCCCTCGCGATGACACCCACGGATCCACGACCTCTTGGAGCAGGACTATGACTGTCTTTTCACCACCCAAGCATCGAGCCGGCCTCGCTTGGCTCGGCACGCGACACCGCGCGATCGTCGCCCAAGCCTTCCGCTACCTCGGCGCGGTGGCGGTGCTGGCGACCGGTGTCGCCCACATCGAGCAGTACGCCGTCGCCGACTACTCCGCCGTGCCGACGATCGGCACCCTGTTTCTGTTGAACTTCATCGCGGCGATCGTGATCGCGGTCGGGTTGATCGCCCCACTAGGCCGCGTCGCCGGGCGCTACGCCGACGGCGTCCGGGCCGTCTTCGCGGTCGGGGGGATCGGGCTGAGCGTCCTCTCCCTCGTAGCGCTGTTCGTTTCAGAGAGCAGCGGGCTGTTCGGCTGGGTGGAGAACGGCTACCGAATGGCGATCGTGGTCGCGATCGCGGCGGAGTTCGCCGCCACCGTATTCCTTGTCGCCTTCCTGCTCGCGAACGGCACCGGACTTCAGAGGGTGCGCACGAGTTCTCGATGAGCCGCGCAATCGAGGACCCAAACGTTCCCGCGGAAACGTCGCGGACATCAATGGCCCAGATTTTCAGGGCTTAGACAGTGCCGCCGCGCGGCCAGCCTCTGCTGCTGCTCCGGGTCATCGTCCACGAGAGCCAGGTTCCGCGCTTGTCTGTGGCTGGAGCACTTGCTGTTTGAGTTGGTGGCGGGATTTCACGCCGAGCTTGCGAAACGTTTTGCGTAGGTGGTAGTCGACTGTGCTCGGACTGATGAACAACTGTGCGGCGATGTCTTGGTTCGTGGCGCCGTCGGCTGCAAGGCGGCAGATCTGTGCTTCCTGGGGGGTCAGGTCGTCGCGCGTCTCAACTGTCCGTTTTCGGGCGTGCTCGCCGGTCGCCTCGAGCTCGACCCTGGCGCGCTCGGCGAACGCCTCCATCCCGAACTCGGTGAACATCTCATGGGCGATACGCAGCTGCTCGCGCGCGTCGAGACGTCGG
>DATBYI010000739.1:0-3982 GCA_036513815.1 Solirubrobacteraceae bacterium | reverse complement strand
CTTGGCGTGGCCCCTGTAGCCGTCGCGAAGCAGGCTGGCCCCGGCGACCTTGCCGAGGTCGTACTCGAGGGTCTGGACGTCGATCGCCTTATCGCGCGCCGCGGCTTCGGTGAGCCCGACGGAGGCGGCCTGGGGATCGGTGAAGACCACCGCCGGCACCATGTCCGGATCGGCTATGTCCCGGTAGCGTCCGCCGTCGATCGCCCGGCCCTCGGCACGCGCGGCGATCACGTCGCCCGCGATGCGACCGTGGTACTTGCCCATATGGGTGAGTAGGGCGCGTCCGGTGACGTCGCCAACCGCGTAGAGCCAGCCGTCGGCGCCCGGCACCGCCATGTGGTCGTCGGTCCGGAGCGGGCCGCCGGGCTCGGCGACGTTCACCCCGACCTGCTCGAGGCCGAGGCCGGCGGTGACCGGTGTGCGGCCGGCCGCGACGAGGATCTCGTCGACCTCAAAGGTGGATTCGCCCGCCGTGACCGTCGCCGGGCCGCCGCGGGTCCGGCCCACGCCGCGGTCCGCGACGACGGCGCGATGAACCGATTCGACCGATCTGCCGACGTGCACCGTGATGCCCTGCTGTGCGAACTGCTCGGCCATCAGCTCTCCCGCGAACGGCTCGAGATGGGCGAGCAGCCGCGGTCCCGGTTCGATCACGGTGATCGCGTCAGTACCCAGCCCTTTCAACCAGGTGGTTGCCTCGCAGCCCACCACGCCGCCGCCGATCACGGCCACCCGCTCGGGGATCTCGCGGAGGTTGGTGACGTCGCGCGAGGTCCATGGATCCGCCTCGTGCAGTCCTGGCACCGGCGGGATCGACGCGACGCTGCCGGTGGCGATGACGACGGCCTCGCGTGCCTGAAGCGTCAGGGCGTCTCCGTCCGGCGTGATCACCTCCAAGGTCTTCTCGGCGGTCAGCCGGGCGTGGCCACGCACGACCTCGATGCCGTGGTCGCCCGCCCACTTGACCTGTCCCGCATCGTCGTGATGATGGGTGAACGAGTCGCGCCGGTTGAGGACCGCCTCGACGTCGAGCGAGCCCGAGAGCAGCTGCGCCACGCCGGGGAGGGCCCGGGCGCCGTCGAGGACCTCGATCGGACGCAGCAGCGCCTTGCTCGGCATGCAGGCCCAGTAGGAGCACTCGCCGCCGACGAGCTCGGCCTCGACGATCGCGGCCGTGCGACCGCTCCCCTGGATCGCATACTGGGCGGCGTTCTCGCCCGCGGCGCCGCCGCCGATGACCACGACGTCGAACGTGTCCACCGGCCGCAGCCTAGACCACCGATTCACAGGCCGCCGGATGGGGAGCGGCGCCGGCGCGACGTCGGTCGCCGAGCGCTCAGACCGGAGTTCTCAGGAGCTGCCGGTGTAGCGAACCACGCGCCACGCGTAGACGCCGCCGGAACGGATCAGCCTGTCCCATTCGATGTACCGGTCGCTGCCGCCCCCGAGTGTCCACCGCAAGCGCGTGTATCGGCCACCCTGGTCACTGTAGGCGTGGATCGTCGCTGAATAGATAAACACCGTGCCGCTCGGCCCGTTCGGAACCCTCGCCTCGCCTCGTCCGTTTGCCTGGCTCGACCACCGGAGCCAGTGGATGTGGCCGATGGCGGCCATCCCCACGACGACGGTCGACGGTCGCACCTGGAAGCTCCGGCCTGTGTTTGTCAGCAGCTTCGGTGCTCCCGGTGCGTCTGCTGCGCGTGCCGTGGTCAGCACCAGCAACGACAGCGCTAGGCCGCAGCAGGTCGACGCCGAAATCCACCGTCTCCTCAACACCACTGGCTGGAGCAATGCCCGCGCTCAACTGAGTCGAGACCCGAAGGGCATAAAAAGGGCGCCCGCCGTCAGGCGAGCGCCCTCATAAATTGCCGTTAGGGAGCGACTGGCTCTGCCACGTTCAGCTCGATGGAGGAACCGCCGACATCCCGGGCCGTGACCCGGGTGCCCTCGGCGATCCGTCCGTCGAGGATCGCGCGCGTGAGCTCCTTCTCGAGCGTCCGACGCAGGTGTCGCTTGAGCGGCCGGGCGCCGAACTCGGCGTCGAACCCCTCGCGCGCCAGGCGCTCCACCAGGTCGGTGTCGACCTCGAGCTCGATGCCGCGCTCCTCGCGCAGCCGCTTCGCGATCCGAGCGCACAGCAGCTCGCCGATCCGGCGGACCTGCTCCTCGGTGAGCGCCTCGAACACGACGATCTCGTCGATCCGGTTCAGGAACTCGGGCAGGAAGGCCCGCTTGGCCGCCTCCAGCATGCGCTGTTCGGTGGAGTCGTCATCGACGCTGCCCGTGAACCCGATCGGGCGCTTGGCCTTGCCGGCGCCCAGGTTCGAGGTCATGACCACGACCGTGTTGGTGAAGTCGACCGTGCGACCCTCGCCGTCGGTCAGCCGTCCGTCATCGAGCACCTGGAGCAGCACGTTCCAGACCTCGGGGTGCGCCTTCTCGATCTCGTCGAGCAGGATCACCGAGTACGGCCGGCGCCTGACCGGCTCGGTCAGCTGGCCGCCGTCGCCGTAGCCGACGTAGCCCGGCGGCGATCCGATCAGCCGCGCCACCGTGTGCGGCTCGCGATACTCGGACATGTCGATCCGGACGAGCGAGCGCTCGGTTGCGAACAGCCGCTCGGCGAGCGCCTTGACCAGCTCGGTCTTGCCGACCCCGGTCGGGCCCATGAACAGGAAGCTCCCCAGGGGGCGCCCCGGCTCGGCCAAGCCGGCGCGGGCGTGACGCACCGTCTCGGCGACGGCGCGGACGGCCTCGTCCTGCCCGATCACGCGCCGGTGCAGGTCGTCCTCGAGCGTCCCGAGCCGCTCCAGCTCGCTGGAAACGAGCTGGCCGACCGGGATTCCGGTTCGGGCCGCGACGATGTCGGCAATCTCCTGCTCACCGACGCGCGTCTGGATATCGCCGGAGTTGGCGCTCTCGTGCAGCCTGCCCTCGAGCTCGTCGATCCGCTGCTTGATCTCAGCGGCATCCTCGTAGGCCTCGGCGTCCACCGCGGCCTGCTTCTCAGCCCGCATCCGCTCAATCTCCGAGCGCAGATGCTCGTATTCGCTGTCGGAGTTGCGCAGCCGCAGGCGCGCAGCCGCCTGGTCGACCAGGTCGATCGCCTTGTCGGGGAGCCGGTACTCGCTGATGTAGCGGTCCGACAGCCGAGCGGCCGCCTCGATCGCCTCGTCGGCGATCTCGACGCGGTGGTGCTCCTCGTACTGCGACCGCAGTCCGCCCAGGATCTCGATCGTGTCCTGGACTGAAGGCTCCTCGACCATCACCGGCGTGAAGCGCCGGGCGAGAGCCGCGTCGCGCTCGATCTTGCGGTACTCGGCGAGCGTCGTTGCGCCGATCATGCGCAGCTCGCCCCGGGCCAGCATCGGCTTGAGCATGTTGGCGGCATCCATCGCGCCCTCGGCCGCGCCAGCGCCGAGCACCGTGTGGAGCTCGTCGACGAACAGGATGACCTGCCCGTCTGACTTCGCGACCTCATCGAGCAGGGCCTTCAGCCGCTGCTCGAAGGCGCCCCGGAACTGGGTGCCCGCGACCATGCCGGCCAGGTCGAGCGCGACCACTCGCACCGAGCGCAGCGGCTGGGGCACGTCTCGCTGGGCGATCCGCAGGGCCAATCCCTCCGCGATCGCGGTCTTGCCCACGCCGGCCTCGCCGATCAGCGCGGCGTTGTTCTTGCGGCGGCGGCTGAGCGCCTCGACCACCTGCTCGATCTCGAGCTCGCGGCCGATCACGGGGTCGATCCGGCCGTCGCGCGCCTCGGCCGTCAGATCACGGCCGAACCGGTCTAGAGCCGGGGTCTGGGAGCGCTGGCGGGTGTTCGCCCGCTGACGCACCGTCGGGGTCGCGCCTGGGAAGGCGCCACCGATCGGCGCCGCGCCCAACGGCCCGCCGCCCAGCTGCTGCTGGGTCATTGCGTCGCGCGCGCACTGCTCGCACAGGCCCCCCTGGCGCCGCTCCCCGCCGGCCACGAACATGACGT
>DATBYI010000738.1:0-4132 GCA_036513815.1 Solirubrobacteraceae bacterium | reverse complement strand
CACGGTCTGCGCCTCGGTGTACTTGAGGATCCCGGCGGCGCCGTGGCGCCGGCCGAGGCCCGAGTCCTTCATGCCGCCCATGGGCGCGTCGACCGAGCCCCAGGTCGAGACGTAGCCCTCGTTGACGTTCACCGTGCCGGCTTGCAAACGCTCCGCGATCCGCCGTCCCCGGGCCACATCCCGCGTCCACACGCTGAAGTTCAGCCCGTAGCAGCTGTCGTTAGCCCGCGCCACCGCCTCCTCCTCGTCCGAGAAGGTCGAGACGGCCACCACCGGTCCGAAGGTTTCCTCCGCGAACAGCGTCATCCCGTCGCGCACATCCCCAAGCAGGGTCGGCTCGAAGAAATACGGACCGATGTCGGGGCGTGCTCGACCTCCGGCGAGAACCCGGGCGCCTTTGGCCACCGCGTCCTCCACGTGGGCCCGTACCGCCTCGAGCTGCTCCTCGGAGATCAGCGAACCTATGTCGGAATCCCACGTCAATCCGGCCCCGAGCCGCATCCGGCCGATCCGCTCGACGAGCCGCGGGACGAACTCAGCGGCGATGCTCTCGTGCACCAGGAGCCGCTCCATCGAGATACACAGCTGCCCCGCGTTCGAGAACATGGCCCGCTCGGCGCCCTCCGCCGCGCGCGCCAGCGGAGCATCGGCGAGGACGAGCATCGCGTTCTTCCCGCCCAGCTCCATCGAGCTCGGGATCAGCCGCTCGGCCGCCTGGCTGGCCACCTGCCGTCCGGTGGCGGTACTCCCCGTGAACATGATGTAGTCGACCCGTCCGATCAGCTCCGGACCGAGCTCGGCGCCCGAGCCGGTGAGGACCTGCAGCACATCGGGCGGCAGGCCGGCTTCTTCGAGCAGCGCGAGCCCGAGCAGACCGCTGAACGGCGTCTTCGAGTCGACCTTCATGACCACTGCGTTGCCGGCGGCGATGGCGGGAATCGAGTCGCTGATCGACAGGGTCAGGGGATAGTTCCAGGGCGAGATCACGCCGACCACGCCGAGCGGGTGGTGGTGCTCCCACGTGGCGGTCAGGAACGGGAGCGCGCCGCGCCGGCGCCGGGTCCGCAACAGCCGGCGGGCCGAACGCGCGTAATAGCGGGCCACCAGCGCGACATCGAGGATCTCCTCGAACGCGTGCCGGCGCGCCTTGCCCGACTCGAGCTGGACCACGTCGAGCAGCTCGTCCTGGCGGTCGAGCACGAGGTCGTGCAGCCGCATGAGCACCGCCTCGCGCGTGGCCCAATCCGTCGAGGCCCACGCCTCCTGGGCCGCCCTCGCCCGGCTTAGCGCCAGCTCGACGTCCTCTGACGTGCACCGCGGAACAGTCCCCAGCAGCCGGCCGAGCGCCGGATTCTCGATCTCGATCTCGGCGCGCTCGCCGCCGGCGGTCGTGACCCGCGCGGCCAGCTCCGCCAGGCGCGCTGCGTCGATCCGATCCGATCCGGTCGGCGCGGGCGTGCGGCGGCTGGTGGCGAGGCTCATGGCAGCCTCGCTACCCGGCGCTCGGAGATCCAATCGGAAAGCTGGTCGGCGGCCAAGGTAGATTTGATCGACACGTGTCGGACGTGACTACCTTACCTCTGCCCACCGCGGACATCGCTGCGACGACGCCCCGCGCGCACGTCCCAAGACGGGTCGGCCTCGTCGTTCATCCGAGCCGCAACGTCGACGAGCCGCTCCGCCTAGTGCGCGAGTGGGCCGACGAGAATGGGATCGAGCTGGTGCAGGCGCCCGCCGGGACCACTCAGCGCCGCGTCGCCGACGAGGGCGATCCGGGGCAGTCGGAACTGATCGTCTCGGTCGGAGGCGACGGAACGACGCTCGCCGCCCTGCGCACCGGCGCTGTGGCCGGTCGGCCCGTGCTCGGTATCGCCTGCGGCAGCCTGGGCGCGCTCGCCACCGTGTCGGTCCGCGACGCAAAGCGCTCGCTCGAGCGCTTCGGCCGAGGCGAGTGGATCCCGCGCCGGTTCCCCGCCCTGTCGGTGGCGCGCGGCGAGGCCGGGGCCGGCGAGGATCTATTCGCCCTCAACGACGTCACGGTCGTGCGGTCCAGCGGCGGCCAGGTGCGGATGACCGTGCTCGTCGACGGGAGCGTGTACGCCCGCATCGCCGGCGACGGCGGGGTCGTCAGCACGCAGATCGGGTCGAGCGGCTACGCGATCTCGGCCGGCGGCCCGCTGCTCGCCTTAGGCCTTGAGGGCTTCGTCTTCACCCCTCTGGCCACGCACGGCGGGTTCTGTCCCCCCCTGGTGATCGGCCCCGGCTCGGAGCTCGAGATCGACATGGCGGCGGGCTTCGGGAGCGGCCGTCTGGAGATCGACGGTCAGGTAGCTGACGTGCGAGTCGGTTCGCTGAAGATCGGCCTGCGTCCCGATGTCGCGACGATGGTGAGCTTCCCGGACCAGGAGCCGCTCCTCGCCGGCCTGCGCCGGCGCGGGATCATCCTCGACAGCCCGCGCCTCGTCGCCGAGGGAAACCGCGGCGGCGACGCCTGCCCAGCCTGAGCCGACGCGACCGGGCGCCGGTCGAGCTCCGGTCCCTCAGCAGCCCGGGTCACTGACAGGGAAGGCGACCGACACTCGCAGCCCGCCCTCCGGGGGCGCGGCCATGGTCAGCCGCGCGCCGTGCGCATCGGAGATCGCCTGCACTATCGACAGCCCCAGGCCGAGTCCGTGACCGTCATGAAGACGAGCGCCGCCGTTGCCGTTGCCATTCCCGTTCCCGTGCGAGCGGACGAACGGCTTGAGAAGCTCGCTCAGCTCGCCGGCGTCGACCGGGGGTCCGGCGTTGGCGATCTCTAGCGTCGGTCGCCCCTCCCGCACCCCGGTCCAAGCGCTCACCCAGCCGTTCGGCTCGTTGTGGCGCACCGCGTTTTCGACCAGATTCCCGACGAGCCGCTCGATCATCGCGGGATCTCCCGTCGCGCAAGCGTCACCCAGGTCCGTGTCGACCCGCAGCCCGTTGGTGGGGACGGCCCGTACGACCTCGGCGGTGACCTCGCGCAGGTCGACCGGCCCGCTCGACTCGACGCCTCGCTGGCTGCGGGCCAGCGTGAGCAGCGCCGCGATCAGGCGCTCCTGCTGTTCGCTGGCCGTCAACACGCGCCGACAGGTGTCCCGCAGCGAGTCGATCGTTGGGTGGGGATCGGCCAGCGCCACCTCGACGAGGGCGCGTTCGAGCGTGATCGGCGTGCGCAGCTCGTGAGAGGCGTTGGCGACGAAGCGCCGCTGGGACTCGAATGCACCTTCCAGCCGCCCGAGCAGCCCGTCGAACGTCTCCGCGAGCTCCTTGAGCTCGTCGTCGGGCCCCTCGAGGGACAGGCGCTCGTGCAGGTTGCGCTCGGAGATCCCGCGGGCGCGGATACTCATCGTTCGCACGGGCCGGAGCGCGCGGCCCGCCATCAGCCAACCGAGCCCGACGGAGGCCAGCGCCATGATCCCCAGCGCGATGGCCGACTCGGTCAGCAGCGTCGAGAGCTGGTGCCCCTTGACCTGCGCGATCTGCGCGTTGGCCTGGGAGGTGACCGACTGGATCTGTTTTTCCTGCGCCGCGGTCAGTTTCTTGAACGTCGCATTCACCTTGCCCGCGTACTCCTGGAGCTGAACGACCGTGCCGTTCGGTGTGGTCTTCTGCTGGTAGACGACGGTGCCGGAAGCCTTGCCGAAGCCGGAGATCGCTGCGCCCAAACCCCGCGGTACGGCCGGCAGCTGCGCAGCGCCGGCGGGCATGGCGTTGGACACGAACGTCGACCCCGACTCAGGGCCTCCCCCAGCGACCAGCGCGTACGTGATCGCCAGCAGCCCGACCCCGGCGACCAGGAACAGCCCTCCGTAGAGGAGGGTGAGCCGCAGCCGGATCGTCCGGCGCGGAAGCCGGCGCCTAGATCCGGTAGCCGGCACCGGGCACCGTCTCGATGAGCGGCGGGTCGCCGAGCTTGCGCCGCAGTCGGCTGATCGTCACCTTGACGACCGCGGAGAACGGGTCGACGGCTTCGTCCCAAGCCCGGGCGAGAAGCTCCTCGGGCGAGACCACGCTGCTGCGCGCGGATAGCAGCAGCTCGAGCACGGCGAGCTCCTTCGTGCTCAGATCGAGCCGCCGGCCGGCTCGGTGGGCGATCCGCCGGCCCGTGTCG
>DATBYI010000737.1:0-2146 GCA_036513815.1 Solirubrobacteraceae bacterium | reverse complement strand
CTGGGTATGCCCGATCAGGACGGGCGCGGGCAGCACGAGTCTGGTCGGCTCGATCGCTCGCACAACGAGCAGACCGGCTCCCGCGATAAGTGCTGTGCCGGCGCACGCGACCCCGTATTTCAGCCAGCCGATCGCGGGCATAGGGCGGCGTCCCGGCCGCTGCCGGAACCAGGTTCCGCGCCGGGCTGGATCCTCGAGCAGGTGAAACGAGGCGGCGGACAGCCCGAAGATCAGCGCCAGGCCGACTACCCAGTAGCCCGCCGAGTAGCGGGCGAACACCGCGACGATCAACACGACGACCGGGAAGTGCCACAGATAGAGGCTGTAGGAGATCTTGCCGAGGTACTGGCTCACCGGGTTGGTCAGAGGCAGCAGCGAGCGGCTCTGAAGACCGGCGCCGGCACCGAGCACGGCGGCCGTGGAGAGCGTCGGAAGGAGGGCCCACGGCGCCGGGAAACCAGGGGATGAGCGGACGACGAACAGTGAGACCAGCACGCCGATCAGACCGGCCAGCGCGACGAGGAGCCGCAGACGCGGGTCCCAACGGCCAAGCGGTCGCGCGGCGATGGCTATGAGTGCCCCCAACCCCAGCTCCCAGGCCCGGTCGAAGGTGGAGAAGTAGGCGACCGTCGGGTTACTGGCGGTCTGCGCGAAGGCCAACCACAGCGAGACGGCTGAGATCACCGCGATTGCCACGCCCGCGACCAGACGCGCGTGGTCGCGACGCCAGAACCGGAGCCGGAATCCGATCAGCAGCAAGCCGAGCATCAGCCAAGGCCACACGAAGTAGAACTGCTCCTCGACCGACAACGACCAGTAGTGCTGGAGCGGCGATGGCGGGAGCGCCTGGTTGAAGTAGTTGACGCCGGTGTGGGCGAACCGCCAGTTGGCGGCGAACAGCACGGCTGCGATCGCGTCCTTGGCGGCGAAGTGGTAACGGTCGATCCCTGCGAGCACCCGGGTGGCACACAGGGTCGCGCCGATCACGAACAGCCCCACCGGGAGGATTCGCTTGATCCGCCGG
Source organism: Solirubrobacteraceae bacterium (assembly GCA_036513815.1). Classification (GTDB taxonomy): domain Bacteria; phylum Actinomycetota; class Thermoleophilia; order Solirubrobacterales; family Solirubrobacteraceae; genus Palsa-465. The sequence goes on along the minus strand of DATBYI010000737.1, from coordinate 1,122 downwards.
GCATAGAAACGCCGGGACGAGATCGTCTCCCGCGCCTCGAATTCGCGCAGGAGGATCCCCGTGATCAGATAGCCAGAGATCACGAAGAAGACGTCGACCCCGTCGAAGCTGCCCCTCGGCCAGCCGGCCAGGTGATTGGCAATCACCGCCAGTACGGCGAGGGCACGCAGGCCCTGGATATCGGCGCGGTAGCGGAGGCGGCGGTCTTCAGGCGGGGACTGCGGCTGGGTCCGCTCTGTGGTGAGCGCCATCCGCGGCATTCTGCCCAGCTACGGGCCCACGCGGTGCGATCAAGACGGCGGGCGCCAACCTCTGTTGAGAGTCGTTTGGCCGACCTCGATGATGTAGCCGTCAGGATCACGGACGTAGCACCGGATCTCGCTGGCGTGCTCCTTCGGCGGCGTTAGGAAGTGAGCGCCCCGCTCGCTCCACTCGGTGTACACCGCGTGGATGTCGGCAACCCGGATGTTCAGGAAGCTGCTCACCCGATCTGGGTCAGGCGGCGTTTCGAGTGTGACGGTCGGCTTGTCGTCAGTCGGGCCTCCGCCCACGTTGATGATGATCCAGCTATTGGCCAACGCCACGTACGTCACCTCGTCATCCCCCTGGCCGGAGACGACGGTCCTGCCCCCGAGTACGTCGGTGTAGAAGCGGCGGGAACGCTCCACATCGTTTGAAACGATGAAATGGGCCAGGACCATCTCGTGGTCGATGGCGCTCATGTTGACCTCCATGGTTGGAAAGGGGCTACACGCGCGAGACGAGTTCCGCGACTATTTCCGCGGCGGGCTGTGACCGTCTCGCGAGCGCAACGCTCTGTCCGGCCCACAGCGATAGCGGCTCGATCTCACCGGTCGTGCCAACCATCGGGGGAGCGGGTTCATATCGAACGATCTCTTCGCCGGAAGCGAAGTGCGCGAGCACTTCGCCCTCGCGCGGTCGACTACCCAGTGCCGGCCGGCCCGCGGCGTCCCACATCTCGGCCGTCGAGTTGTGGATGGCGCGGTGCGACGCGTCCACCGGCCACCCCACCGCATATAGGTTGGGGTACCACTCGGCATCGGTCTCGGTCGCGGCTATCAGGCGGCGTCGATATTCCTCGTGGATCGGCATCTCATCGGC
>DATBYI010000736.1:0-12730 GCA_036513815.1 Solirubrobacteraceae bacterium | reverse complement strand
TCGAAGACGTGCGGCACGTCGGCCTGCGCGATGCCGGGACCGTGGTCGCGCACGGTTAGCGCGCCGTCGGCGAGCCTGATTTCGACGGTGGCGCCGGGCGCACTCCACTTGATCGCGTTGTCGAGGACGTTGTCGACCGCGCGCTCCACCCGCGACCCGGCGGCGAGGATCCGGTAGGGCTCTAGCCGGCTCTCGAAACGCAGCTCCGACGCCCTGTGCTGCGCGCGCTCAACTGCTGCCGCCACGAGCTCGTCGAGCGCGAGCGCCTCGCGAGCGTCGACCGATCGGCCGTCGCGTGCCGCGAGGATGAGGTCGCCGACCAGTGCCGAGAGTCTCTCCATCGCCCGCACCGCTGCGCCGAGCACGCGCTGGCGCTGTTCAGGGGGCAGATCCGGTCGCGCCAGCAGCTCGAGGTTGGTGCGGTGCGCCGTCAGTGGCGTTCGCAGCTCGTGCGAGGCGTCCGCGATCAGTTGTTGCTGAGCTTGTTGCGAGTCGGACAACGCCGCGAGCATCCCGTTGAAGTCGGAGGCGAGGCTGGCCAGTTCGTCGCGGCCGCTGACCGGAATCCGCTGGCTCAGCTCGCGCGTCGCGCTCACCTCGCGGACGGCGCCGGCGAGCGTGCGCACAGGACGAAGCACTGCATTGGCGGCGAGCCGACCGAGCAAACCCGCCGCGAGCGCGCCCCCGAGTGTCAGGCCGAGCAACAGCCACCGCACGCGGGTGATCGTCGCGTCCGTCGCGGTCAGGGGGCGCGCCGTCCGAATCAGCCCGTCGGGCTCGGACGACAGCGCCATCGTGTAGAGCCGCATCTCCACGCCCCGGTAGCGAACGTCACGGAAGTACGGTGGCGCGATTCCCTTTGCCACCGACGCGTCCAGGCCGATCGCGGGGACGAACCCGTCGAGGTTCTGCGAGACAGGGGTCTTGCCAGCGGCCGATAGCTTCGCGTTCGTTGCCGCGCTGATCTTCGGTATGACCTGGTAATAGCCGCCCGTCCCGTCGCTGCCGAAGAGCCCCCCCGCCGGCGGCGGGTATCCGTGGGCGCCGAACTTCTCGGGCGCCGCGCCCTTTCCGGACTTGGGCGGAATCGTCGTCGACTGGAGTGTGTTCTCCACGTTCCACTTCGAGGAAACGCCCTCGGCCAACTGAATCAGGGAGGCGTTGATCTGCTCCTGCAGGTTCGAGCGCACCGCGAAATAGATCACCGACGACGCGATCGCGAGCGCGACGAACACGGCACCAGCCCCCGCGACCGTCAACCGCGTGCGTAGGCTCACGGCTCTCGCAGCGCGTAGCCGACTCCGCGCACCGTGTGGATCAGGCGCGGCTCACCACCCGCCTCCGTCTTTCGTCGCAGATAGCTGATGTACACCTCGAGCGGATTCGACGTCGGCCCGAAGTCGTAGTTCCAGACCCGCTCCATGATCAGCTCCCGCGTCAAAACCTGCCGCGGATTGCGCAGGAACAGTTCGAGTAGCGCGTGCTCCGTCCGGGTCAACTCGAGCCTGCGTTCACCCCGGGAAGCCTCTCGCGTCTGCCGGTCGAGGGAGAGTCCGGCAAACCAGAGCGGCGCATCTTCGCCTGCGGGACGAGTGCGCCTGAGCAGCGCCCGCACGCGCGCCAGCAGCTCTCCCAGCCCGAACGGCTTCACCAGATAGTCGTCCGCGCCGAGGTCCAGGCCCCGGATCGTGTCCTGCTCCGAGTCCCGGGCCGTGAGGATCAAGACCGGCGTCCGGTTGCCCGACGCGCGCAGGCGCCGGCACACCTCGAAGCCGTCCAGGTTCGGCATCAGCACGTCCAGCACGACCGCGTCGAACTCGGCCCGCCCCAAACGCTTCAACGCGGCCAGGCCGTCGGTCGCGGTCGTAACGCTGTGGCCCTCCAGTTCGAGCGCGGTCTCGACGGCCTCGCGGACGTCTGGATCGTCGTCGACGACGAGTACGCGGCCGCCCCGAAGCTCAGTCGCGTCCATGAACAAAGCCTATGTTGGCACCCACCTCACAAGGGGAGCAAGGGAACCTGAACAAGCCTCGCCCGAAGCTGAGAGCTTGCTTAAGGCTTCGTGAGACGTTACGGAGCGACTTCGCGGGCGCCGATCTGCGGCGATAGCTCGTCGCCGGTGACCCGCTCGGACCGACCGCGCGGAAGCCACCGCACCACGATCAGGAAGGTGGCGACGAACACGCCGGTCATGATGTAGAAGACGGTCTGCGTCGAGTGGGCGAAGGCGAGCTGCACCTGGTGGACGAGCGCAGGCGATGCGTGAAAGGTCGATCCTGTCGCCGGCGAGCCGGAGCCGATCGCCGAGGCGATCGAGTGGGCGACGTGCGCGGGAACGCCCGCCCGAGTCAGGACGGGCGTCACGTTGTGCACGGTGCGGGTGATAAGGATCGATCCAAGGACGGCGAGGCCGAGGCTGGCGCCGAAGTTGCGCGCGGTCTGGGTGATTCCCGTGACCTCGCTGTACGTGCCGCTGGGCGCGCGGTTGACCGCGTCAGTGCTCGCCGGCCCGAGCATCATGCCGAGACCGACACCGGCGAAGATGATGTTGAGGGTCTGCTTGCCCAGCGACAGGTGCACGAGCTGGCCGGCCAGGAGGTAGAAGCCGATTGCGGCGAGTGCTGAGCCGATCACGAGCGGCCGTCGCACACCGCCCCGGTCGAGCATGCGTCCCCCGATCTGGGCGGCCACCACGAACCCGATGAACCAATAGAGCAGGTACTCGCCGGCGTTCGAGGACGATTCGCCAAGGGCGACCTGCGCGTAGATCGAGGCGAAGAAGAAGAACGGCACGAACACGACCGACATCAGCCCGAGCGCTGCGGTGTCGACCGAAAAACCCCGATCGGCGAAGATCCCCAGGCGGAGCAGCGGCTCCGGCGTGCGACGCTCCCAGAGGACGAAGGCGACGCCCAAGCCGAGCCCGATGATGATCGTCGCCCAGGTCGCGATGTTTCCCCAGCCCCAGGTAGACGACTGCTGGAGCCCGAGCACGACGAGGGCCATCGCGCCCGTGATGAGCACTGTGCCGCGGTAGTCGATCTTCGCGGGGCGGCGCTCGTTGTCCGGGTGTGAGAGCCAGATCAGCACCAGCGCGATGATCGCGACCGGGATGTTGACCCAGAAGATCGCTCGCCACGTCCACTGGGTGAGAAAGCCGCCGGCGATCGGTCCGATCGCGGTCAGGCCCCCGGAGATGCCGAAGAACACCGCCATCGCCCGGCCTCGCTCGTTCCTCGGATAAGAAGCAACCACGATCGCCACCGAGGCCGGGAACATGAGTGCGGCCGTGGCCCCCTGGAGCACCCGGAAGGTGATGATCCAGGTCTCAGCCAGGCTGCCCTTCGGCGTGAGACCGCACAGCGCCGAGGTCACTGCGAAGCCGATCACGCCGATCACGACCATCCGCCGCCGACCCAGCACGTCGCCGAGGCGGCCGCCGAACGCGAACAGCGCCGAGAGAGCCAACAGGTATCCGTTGATGACCCACTGCGAGCCCGTGCCGGTGAGCGAAAGCTCCTTCTGGATGTGCGGGATGGCGATCGCGACGATCGTCTGGTCGATGAACGTCATCGCCACGGCGAACACCATCGCCGCGAGCACAAGGTTCTTGTTTGTCGTCTGCATTACGAAACCGGTCCCCGTTTCGGTCTGAGCGGCAAGCGTCGCATGATCTCACGTGAGGAGGCTTGTTCACGAACTGGTTTACACGAGACCTGCGACAGTGTCGACCCGATGACACCGAACTCTCCCACGGACCCGCAGTCAACCGTCGTGGGCTTCGTCGGTCTCGGCCAGCAGGGCGGCCCGATGGCGGCAAATCTCATCGCCGCCGGCTACGACCTGATCGTCCGCGACGCCGACCCTGAACGCGAGCGCCGGTTCGTCGCCGGGCATGGGGCCCGTGGTTGCGACGGCGACCTGGACGCGCTCGCCGAGGCCGACACTGTGATCACGATGCTGCCCGACGGGCGCGTCGTACGCGATGCGCTCCTGGGCGGGGACGGGATCGCATCCCGGCTGAGGCCGGGCACGATCATCGTCGACACGAGCTCCTCAGACCCGTACGGCACGCGGGAGCTCGGGGCCGAGCTGGCTGTCCTCGGCCTGGTCCTGCTCGACTCGCCCGTGACCCGGCCGGAGGCGGTCGGCGACGACACGCGGCGGATCACGTTCATGGTGGCCGGCGACGACGACGGCGCCATCGACCGGGTGATGCCGCTGCTAGAGGCGATGGCCGTGCAGGTGTTCCGCGCGGGGCCGCTCGGATCCGGTCACGCGATGAAGACGCTCAACAACTACGTGTCCGCGGCCGGGCTCGCCGCCGCCCTCGACGCGATGGTCGCCGGCCAGCGCTTTGGCATCGACGTCGAAACGATGCTCGAGGTGTTCAACGTCGGCACGGCGCGCAACTTCAGCACGGCCAACACGCTGATCGACGAAGCGATGTCCCGTCGGTACGCGGCGGGATTTCAGCTGGCGCTGATGGTGAAGGATCTGGGGATCGCGAGCGCGCTGTTCGAGCGACTGGACCTCGACGCCCCGATTCCGGAACTGGTTCGTGACCAGTTCGCCGACGCGCTGGCGCAGCTCGACGATCGGCGCGCAGACCTGTCCCGGTCGCTCGAAGGTTGGGAGTCCAGGGCCGGCGTCAGGGTGCCGCCGCCGCGGCAGCACACGACCGCACCCTGAGCGGGCGGCGGATGCTCGAGCCGCTGGACGTGGACGGTCTCGCGAGGCATCTCGAGGATCGTTACGGCATCGAGCCGGCTGGGGTGGTGGCCCTCGACCTCGGCGTGTTCCGGGTCGATCTGCGGGACGGCTCGCGTTGGGTGGCGCGAGTCTTTCCGGCCGCGCGGGCCCTGGCCGACGTGGAGCAGGATGCAGCGATCTTGCGAGCTCTCGAGCGCGGCGGCTTCCCGGCCGAGCGTTGCGCGCATCCGGAGCCCGTGTCCCAGTTCCTCGGCCAGGGCGTGCTCGTGACCGGGTTCATCGAGGACCATGGGCCGCTCACGCCGGGACGCCCGGCGGCGATCCTGGGTGCGCTACTCGGGCGTCTGCACACGCACCCGGCGAAGGATCTTCGCTCCGGAGGGGCGTGGCATCACCTCTCGTTCGCGGGTGGGCCTCGCGAGGAGATCGCGGCGGCGGCCGACCGGCTCGACGATCACCTGCCTCAGGTCGGGGTCCGACAGCTCGCCCTGTTCGATCGCCTTCGCGACGAAGTGGCGCGAACGGATGACTGTCACGATCTGCCGCACGCATTCGTGCACCCGGACTTCGTTCCGGCCAACGCGATCGCGACCGCCGACGGCAAGCTGGCGATCGTGGACTGGACCGGTGCCGGACGCGGACCACGGCTCTGGTCGCTCGGCTTCCTGCTGTGGGCGGCGGGATCTGGCAGCGTGCGGCTTATCGAGCTGGCCGTATCGCGCTACCGGCGCTCGATCGAGCTCGAGCCCGCCGAGCTCGATCGACTCGAGGGGGCGATCCGGGGTCGGCCGGTCATGCTCGAGGCGTGGTCGGTGTGCGCAGGTCGGCGCGAGCTCGCGACCGCGGTGGAGCAAGTAGAACGAGCGGGTGAACTCGCCAAGTCGATCGCAGTCACCGCTCGGCGGGCGTTCGCCGCGCGGGTCGCCTAAAACGAGAGCAGCAGCTCGGGCTCGACTAGGAGCAACTCGCCCTCGGCGACGAGCTTCATCTGACGGTCGTAGCGCGGGGGGCGAGACACCGACGGCCGGGACCGGGTCGCCGGCTGGCCGACCTGGCGCGCGATTTCGGCCAGGGCGATCGAGGCGACAGCGCGTAGGGGCGCCGCGGCGACGGGCGCCAAACCCAAGCTCGCCACGCGGACGCGCGACATCAACCCTCTCGGCAGATCGTCGAATGTGGGGCCGAGCGCGATCAGCTGGCGGCGGCCCCGGGTGAGGGTCTCCTGAGTGATACGCCGGCCGTCCCCAGCGGGTGTGACGAGCACGATCTCGTCGAACCGGCTCGCGACGTCGATGGCCGCCCGGCGCACACGAAGGGGATTCTTGTGCCGTCGCGCTGCAGCTCGCGCCTCGCGCAGTCGGTGGTGATCCCCCTCGAACCATCCGCCGCCACGGTCCTCGAGGTAGACCTCGCGAAAGCCAAAGGCCGCCGCCGACCGGAGACTCGATCCGATCTCGACGTTCTCGTCGCCCGAGATCAGCACCGACGGACGGCGGCGCTCCGGATGGGGAACGGTGGCCTGCCGGCCGGAGCCCCGCGCGACGTACCAGCCGGCGACGGCGGCCGCGGACGCGACATTCAGCGTGTTCACCGTGCGCGACAGCGTCGGGATCGCGACCGTCTCGTTCGCGGAGGCCATGACCGCATGGGACAGCCCGCGTCGCTCGTTGCCGACCGCGAGCGTGGCAGCTTGGCGGAGCGCGCGCCGTCCGTACACCGGCTTCGCGCGACTGACGTTCTCGACCGCGATCAGGTAGCCGTCCGGGGCGGGCACGCACACGGCGCCGAGCAGGTTGGCGACGTCTGCGATTCGGGCTCGGTTGTCGGCATTCTCAACCCCGTCCGCGAACAGTCTCAGCTCCAAGACAACCGATCCCGAAGCTCGGCTGCGATCGCCTCCGCTCTGGCCTCGTGCTCGCGCGTGCGCGCCCCGCGTTCGCCCTGCAGGCGCCGTTCGTGCTGCACGACGTGATGGCCGAGCTCGTGGGTCAGCACGTAGGCGACCATGAACCGCCGTAGGGTGTCGCCAGGCCAACCGACCACTCCGTCCTGGTTGATCTCGGCGCCCGCGAGCGCCAGTCGTGCGCGATCCGGCTCGGCGGGGAGATTCCCAAGGCGCCAGGGCGGACGCGGCTGGTCGTACAGCTCGATGTGACCGGGTCCGACCAGGCTGCCGAACCTCATGCCGTCGTCCGTGGCTCGGGCCGGCACCAGCTCGATCATCTTCACGCCGTAGTAGGCGCTCTCCCCAAACTGCTCGAGGGCGACGCGGACATCAGCCGCCGAGGCGGGGTGATGCCTCCCCGGAGCGGCACGGCGCGCCCGCACGGTCGGAAATGAGGCGCGCCGCGCAGCGCGCAGGCGGCGCGGGTCGCTGCGAACGCTGCGCGTCACACGGTGATGATCTCAGCCGACCGCCGCCTTGACGAGTGCTGCGAGCCGCTTCTCGGCGTCAGCACTCAACTCATTCAGCGCATACTCGGTCGGCCACATGGCGCCGTCATCGAGGGTCGCCTTGTCGCTGAAGCCGAACGTCGCGTACCTCATCTTGAACTTCTCGCCGGGCTTGAAGTAGCAGATGACGTTGCCGCCCTTGGCGTAAGCGGGCATGCCGTACCAGGTTCGAGGCGCGAGCTCCGGCGCGGCCGCTTTGACGATTGTGTGGACCCGCTCGGCCATCGGCCGGTCGCGCGCTCCCATCTCAGCGATCTTTGCAAGTACGTCGGCCTCGCCGTCCCCCTTGCTTGCCGGCGGGCGGCGTCGCTCTCGGACGAGCTCCTTCATCGCGGCTTTCTCTTCGGCCGAGAAGGTCTCGGAGGCCTTGCCGGTAGCGGCCTTGGCGGACCGCGCCGAGCCCTTCTTCGTAGCTTGCTTCTCAGCCATGGCAGGCCACCTCCATCGGCGTCGCGGCCGTTAGCGTCATCTCGGGGTCGTCGGCCTCGAAAACGACTGGTTTCGCACCCGGCGGTTCGAGGGCGTCAGGGATTCCCAGCGGTTCGAGGAGCATGGATATGTCCGCGTCGGCGTCTTGACGCCTGGTTGAGTAGAAGACGTTGCACATGGCCGTCACGGTAGTGCGGCCAGCCGCCCGGCGCTTCTCGAAAACTGATCGGCTTCAGAACGCCTTGTAGCGGTGCTTGTGGAAGGTGAACCCGTGATTCCCGGCGTTCTTACACGTCACCGTAGTCGCGGTCGTCTTGCAGGTCACACCGCGCGAGCTCCAGGTTCGTCCGGCGCCCAGGTTCGCCGCCACCGCGCCCGGGATGTAGGAGTCCTGGCTGATCAGCACGAGCTGGGGTTTCCCGGTAGCGGCGAGGGTCACCGCCGGATCGCCTTCGTTCGGCGAGGAGTGCGGGGGACGAGGCACACCCGAACCCTGGCAGAGGACCCTCGTCTTGCTGAGCGCAGGGTTCTCGACACCGCAGACGACGTTCAGCGCATTGTCTTCCCACAGGTGGGCATGGGAAGTCGGCTGTGTACCGAGGGCGGCGGACGCAGCCGCCGCCGTGATCACCGCAGCGATCACGATGGCCAGCGGCGCGATGTAATGCTTGCGCTTCACAGGAACACCGCCTCCGGGAGGAAGGCGCTCACAATGTACTCGCCCGCGTCGACGATCTCCGAAATCTTTAGGTCGACCACAAGGCTGCAGAGCACGTATGCGTCCTCGCGCGCGAGCGCGTACGTGCGCGAGATGTGATCCACCATGGCTCGCACGGCGTCCTGCGCCCCCGCGTAGAGGTCGCCCCCGACGCCGGTGGTGGCGTAGAAGGGAGCCGAATCGACGCGAGGCGTCAGCGGCGCGGGGGTTCGATATTGCGGGCTCGGGATCGAGCGCCCCTTCTCGAGGGTGAAGCGCAGCGCGGCGAACATCGGCGCCTCGAGCCCGGTGACGCACACCTCGCCGTCGCCCTGGGCGCCGTGCGCGTCGCCGCAGGAGAACAGTGCCGATTCGACTTGCACGGGGAGGAAGAGGGTGGAGCCGCGGACGAGTTGGCGGATGTCCATGTTGCCGCCGAAGACGCCGGGTGGCATCACCGGCTGGGCCTCCGCGCCGGCTGGACACACGCCCATCGTCCCGAAGAAAGGCTCGAGGGGGATCGCGATGTCGTCGCGCAGGTAGGCGACGTCGCCTCCCGAGAGGTCGAAGATGCGCAGATAGGCGTCGGGGAAGTCCTCGGGCAGGAGGCCGAGACCGGGCAGGATGGCGGTCCAGCCCCACCCCTGGGTGCGGATGTCGAGCAACTCGATCGCCAGCGTGTCGCCGGCAGCGGCGCCGCGAACGCCGATCGGGCCTTGCAGCGGATACACGCGGTTCCAGTCAAGCCCGGCGATCACGCTCGTGTCCGACTCCGGCGTGATCTGGTTGTCGCTTACGTCTCGGGTCCAGACGACGACGGTGTCGCCCGAATCGACCGTCAGCACCGGCTCGTTCCCCGCATCCCACGTGAAGTGAACCTGTGCATCCGGCAGATGATGCGTTCGTGGCATGGTCGCGATCCTCCAAGCTCGGTAGCCCGACAACGCTATGCGATTCGATGGCCGTTCCGGCAGACTTTGGGCCGATGAGCGCCGAGGAGCCGGAAGACCGATCCACTGCGTTCGCGGCTGCGTCGGTTCCGGACAATTACCAGCGCCTCCTGGCGCCGGTCATTTTCGAGCCGTGGGCCCGAGTGCTCGTCGACGCCGTCGGCGTCAAGTCGAGCGACCGCGTGCTCGATGTCGCGAGCGGAACGGGGGTGGTCGCACGGCTCGCCGCCCGGTACACCGGGCCTAGAGGACGTGTCGTGGCCAGCGATGCGAGCGGGCCGATGCTCTCGCACTCGGCGCGGCAACCGCTCCCGGTGCAGTCAGCGCCGATCGAATTCATCGAGGCGCTCGCCACCGAGTTGCCGCTCCCGACCGAATCGTTCGATGTCGTCCTCTGCCAGCAGGGGCTGCAGTTCTTCTCCGATCGGGTCGACGCCGTACGGGAGATGTTGCGTGTCCTGCGCGTGGGAGGAGTGGTCGGTGCCGCGGTGTGGGCGGCCGACTACCGCTCCGAGCCGTTCGACGACTACGCCGAGGCGCTGGACGACGCGGGTCTGGAGCCGCCGTTCCCGCGGGCGTTTGATCGCGCGAGTTTCAAAATGAGCGCCCAGGACGTCCGAGCCCTGTTCAAGGAGGCCGGTGTATCGGCTCCCGAGGTGTCGGTCGTCGAGCAGACGATCGTCTGGCCCGACTCCGAGACGGCGTGCGCGGGGATCCTCGGAACGCCGTTCGGACCGATGCTGGAGGCTTTGTCGCCGGCCGACCGCGAAGCGGTGGAAGCGGATCTCGCCCGGCGCTTCGCCCCCGACGCGGACGGCGCGCCGATCAAGCGGATTGCAGCCGCCGTGATCGTGCGCGCCGTCAAGCCCGCAACCCGCTGACTTCGGAATCATCTGTCGGCGGCGCCTGACGGCGGCGCCTTATCGGCGAGCTGCGGAGGCGAGGGGGGCCAAGCCCTCGGTGCGGTGCCGCTGGGAGATGTCGTGGAGGTAGTTGGCCACGACGGCGTCGGAGAGCCGGCGGGCGCTCGGCCCCTGGCCCGACCGCAGTGCGGCACGGGTCGACCGGCGACGGGCGCGGTCGACGGCCGTGGCGTGTGGATGGGAGCGATCGATCTGGGTCATGCAGCTTGTCCTTCCATGTCGAAGTCTGTGGCGAAGCGGGTCCGCTCGTCTTCCGTGGGCACGTCGGCGAGCTGTAGTTCGGGCCGGGCGTTCCGGGAGCGGAGCAGGACGAAGGCGACTGCGATACCGGCCGCGATGGTGCCGGCTCCACACAGGAAGGCGACGTGGTAGCCGCTGATCAGCGACGTGACGGCGCCGTGGTGCGTGGACAGCAATCCCTTCGTGTGGTTAGACGCGATCGTGCTGAGCACGGCGAGTCCGAAGGCGCCGCTGATCTGCTGGGACACGTTCGTGATCCCGGAGGCGAGCCCGGAGTCGGCGGGGGGGACATCGGCCATCGCGAGGGTCAGGAGCGGCATGAACGCGCTACCGATGCCCAGTCCGATCGCGAAGCAGGCGAAGAAGATCGTCGGGAAGAACGCGGTGTCAGGCCCGACCGTGCTGAACAGGAACAGCCCAGCGACCGCGCTCACCATGCCCCCGGTGAGGACCGGGAACGATCCGAACCGATCAACCAGCCGCGCCGTGACGCCCCGTGAGAGGACCGCGACCGTAAGCGTCCAGGGCAGGAACGCCGCGCCGGTCTGCAGAGCGCTGTAGTGGCGGACGTGCTCGAGATAGAGCGCGCCCAGGAAGAAGGTCGAGTACATCCCCGTGACGAGGAAGCCCCGGACCACACTGGCGTTGACCAGACCCTGGAGGCGCAGGATGCGCAGAGGCATGATCGGGTTCTCGATGCGCGCCTCGAGGGCGAGGAACGCCGCCATCAACACCACGGCGAGGCCGCCGAATCCGAGCACCTGCCCCGAGATCCAGCCGTGGCCGGTCGCCTGGACGATGGCGTAGATCGCGCTCATCAGTGACGTCGTGACGAGGACGGAGCCGATCCAGTCGACGCCGTGCCCGAACCCGAGGCCGCGGTCGGCGTCGATGAACCTCTGCCCGAGGACCCAGGTTGCGACGCCGATGGGGAGGTTGACGAAGAAGACCCAGTGCCAGCTCAGCGCCTGGGTGAGGACGCCGCCGGCGAGAAGCCCAAGCGAGCCTCCGGCCACTGACACGAAGACATACGCGCTCATGGCGCGCGTGCGCTCACTCGGCTCGGGGAACTGACTGATGATGATCGCGAGGATCACCGAGGCCTGGGCCGCGGCACCGATGCCCTGCACGAAGCGGGCGGCGATCAGCCATGCCTGGTCGGGGGCGATCCCGCACAGGAGCGAGGCGGCGGTGAACGTGACCAGCCCACCTAGGAACACGCGCTTGCGTCCGGCGAGGTCGCCGAGTCGCCCGGCGAGCAGCAGCAGGCTGCCGAAGGTCACCAGGAACGCGTTGACCACCCAGGTCAGGCTCGCCTGGCTGAAGTGGAGGTCGTGTTGGATCGAGGGGAGGGCGACGTTCACGATCGTGACGTCGAGCACGATCATGAGCTGCGCCAGGCACACGACCATGAGCGCCGTCCAGCGACGGCGATCCGATTGAGTGGTTTGCGGGGAGACTAGGTTCATGCGGATCCCAACTTGTAGGGGGTTCAATCTGGCGCTAAAATGGAGGGCACCTCCGAAATATCTGGAGGAAGCCTCCACATAATATATGGAGGGATCCTCCGTTTGTCAAGGGAGGACGCGAAATGAGCGCCACCGAAGCGACCACAGAGACCCTGATCACCCGCCCCAAGCGCGCGGACGCTCGGCGCAACTACGAGAAGGTCCTCGCCGCCGCCCGCGAGGCCTTCGCCGAGGGCGGCGAGTCGACGGCGCTCGAGGAGATCGCGCGCCGCGCAGGCGTCGGGATCGGCACCCTTTACCGCCACTTCCCCAGTCGGCAGGCACTGCTCGAGGCCCTCTACGTCAACGAGGTCGAGGAGGTCTGCCGGACCGCCGTCGAACTCGAGGACGCTGCTCCGTGGGACGCGCTGAACGATTGGTTTGAGCGCGTGATCGGCTATCTCGCCACCAAGCAGGCGCTGGCCGGCGAGTTGCTCAACTACGTCGAGCGGGACGCCCCACTCTTCCAACTCTGCCGCACCTCGCTGTACGCCGCGGGCGAGCCATTGCTCGCGCGCGCGCAGGAGGCGGGCGTCGTCCGCTCCGACGTCGAGTTCCCGGAGGTCATGCAGATGGTGATGGGGATCGCCAAGATCCCGGCCAGTGCTCCGGGCCAGATCGAGCACATCCTCCGCATCGCCCTCGACGGGCTTCGTTACCGGCCCGAGGGCTAGTTGTCCTGCTCACGGAGGTTGTGAACGCGGCTGATGGGCGGCCGGTCCCCGATGCCTGAGTGGGGTCTGGTGTGGTTGTAGTGGGTGAGCCAGTGTGGCAGCGCTTGGTTGCGGTGGTGGCTTGAGCGGTAGGTCATGCCGT
>DATBYI010000735.1:0-2837 GCA_036513815.1 Solirubrobacteraceae bacterium | reverse complement strand
ATCCTCTGTTACAAGTGCGTCGACGCGTGCGGCGAGCAGTACCAGAACACGTTCGCGATCACCGTCGCCGGGCGTGGCTTCGACGCGCGCATCTCCACCGAGTACGCGAATCCGCTGCCCGACTCGGCCTGCGTCTACTGCGGCAACTGCATCGCGGTGTGCCCGACGGGCGCGCTCATGTTCAAGTCCGAGCACGACCTGCGCGACGCCGCGACCTGGGACGAGTCGAGCCAGACCAAGACCGACACGATCTGCCCCTACTGCGGGGTCGGCTGCAACCTCACGCTGCACGTGCAGGACAACCAGATCGTCAAGGTGACCTCGCCCGCCGACCACGACATCACGCGCGGCAACCTGTGCATCAAGGGCCGCTTCGGGTTCCAGCACGTGAACCCGAAGCCCTGAACCGCACGATCAGGCGCTCCGCTTCGCGGTCACCTCGATCTCGATCTTCATCCGCGGATCGGCCAATCCGGCGACCAGCATCGTGCTGGCGGGCCTGATCTCCCCGAAGTACTCGCGCAAGACCGGCCAACACGCGGGAAAGTCCTCGGCGCGCGGGAGGATGTAGTTCGCACGCACGACGTCGGCCAGCGTGAAGCGGGCCTCGGCGAGCGCGGAGGCGACGTTCTCGAGCGCCTGCCTCGCCTGCTCGGCGACGTCCTCGGAGATCGTCATCGCGGCGTAGTCGAATCCGGTCGTGCCGGCGACGAACGCCCACTCGCCGTCGACGACCACCCGCGAATAACCGACGTCCCGCTCGAACTGCGAACCGCTTGAGATCAGTCGACGCGCCATCCGAGCATGGTTTCAGACCAGGCCGCACTACCCGAGCGTGGCCAACCGCACGGCCGCCTCGGCGATGACCTCGGCGCGCTTGCAGAACGCGAAGCGAGCCAGCGTGCGGCCCGCGTCCTCGTCGTCGTAGAAGACGCCGGTGGGGATCGCTACGACCCCGCACCGCTCCGGCAGCTCCCGGCAGAACTCCGCCGCATCCATCCCGACGTCGGCGTTGACGAAGTACGTCCCGGCGGGGACGTACGGGCGCAGGCCCGCCGCGTCGAGTCCGGCGCACAGCTGGTCGCGCTTGACGTGCAGTTCGTCCGCAAGGTTCGCGATCTCGTCCCGCGGCAGTCGGAGCGCCGCGGCCGCCGCATGCTGAAGCGGCGTACCGCCGGCGAACGTCAGGTACTGCTTGACCGTCCGCGTCGCGGCGACGAGCGACGCGGGACCCGAGCACCACCCGATCTTCCAGCCGGTGAACGAGAACGACTTCCCGACGCTCGAGATCGTCAGCGTCCGCTCCGCCATCCCCGGGAGCGTCGCGAGCGGGATGTGCTCGCCGTCATAGACGAGGTGCTCGTACACCTCGTCGGTCACGCAGATCAGGTCGTGCTCCAGGCACGCCGCAGCGATCAGTTCGAGCTCGACGCGCGTCAGCACTCGTCCGGTCGGGTTGTGCGGCGAGTTCAGCAGCAGCAGGCGGGCGCGCGGCCCGATCGCCGTCCGTAACGCGTCCGGGTCAACTTCGAACCCGGGCGGGCGGAGCGTCACCGGCCGCCGCGTCGCGCCGGCGAACGCGATGCACGCCGCGTACGAGTCGTAGTAGGGCTCGAGCACAACCACCTCGTCGCCCGGATCGCACAGCCCGAGCAGCGCGGCGGCGATTGCCTCGGTGGCGCCGAACGTGACCAGCACGTCCTCGGGTTCGAGGCCGTACCAGTCGCGCTGATGCTCGAGCACGGCCTCGCGCAGGGCCGGCACGCCCGGAAGCGGGGCGTACTGGTTCTCGCCACCGCGGAGCGCGGCCACCGCCGCCTCGATCGCGGCTGGCGGACCGTCGGTATCGGGAAAGCCTTGACCCAGGTTGATCGCGCCGGTCCGAACCGCAAGCGCGGTCATCTCGGTGAAGATCGTCGTGCCCAGGCCGGCCAGGCGCTTCGCGTGCGGGGCGGTCATGCCGGGTCGGCGGCGCCCCAGACGCCGGGGCCCCGGCGGTGCTCGTAGATCAGCGACGTCTCCGCGTGCGCCACCGACGGATGCGTCGCCAGGTGATCGACCACGAACTCGCGGAGATCCTGCGCGTCGGCCGCCGCCACCCACACGAGATAGTCGGTGACCCCGGTCAGGTGGAACACCATCAGGACGCCCGGCAGCGTCCGGACGGCGTTAGTGAAGTCGTCGATCTGGTCGCGCTCGTGGACGGTGAGCCGCACGGCGATCAGCGCCTGAAGCGGACGGCCCAGGGCGGCCAGGTCGACCTCGGCATGAAATCCGCGAATCACCCCGCGCTCGCGCAACGAGCGCAACCGGGCTAGAGCGGTCGACGGCGCGATTCCCACCCGGTCGGCCAGGCGCTGATTGGTGATCCGGGCGTCCTGGGCCAGCAACTCGAGCATCGCGCGGTCGACGTCGTCGACGCGCGGCTGTGGATCATTCGGGCGAAGGCGACCCATGGCGTATCACGTCGCATATTATCCAATTACAGCGATCTTGGCCGCAGAATCTTCGATCCCTTGTGAAATCGCCGCAGGATCATCAGACTAAGTGGTATGTCCTATACCGAGACCGCCCCCGTCCTGAAGGACTCGATCCTCGACACGATCGGCGACACGCCCCTCGTGCGCCTGTCGCGCATCGGCGCCGGCCTGAAGCCACGCCTCGCCGCCAAGCTCGAGGTCTTCAACCCGGGCGGGTCGATCAAGGACCGCGTGGCGGTCGCCCTGATCGAGGCGGCCGAGCGCGAGGGGCACCTGCGGCCCGGCGGGACGATCGTCGAGCCGACCTCCGGAAACACCGGCACCGGCCTCGCGATCGCCGCGCGGCTCAAGGGATAC
>DATBYI010000734.1:0-7796 GCA_036513815.1 Solirubrobacteraceae bacterium | reverse complement strand
GGCGGGGTGACCCAGCAGGTCACCTACCACAACATCTGCCTGACCGGCATACAGAACCCGCTCTACTTCAACCCGTTCTACGCTGCCGGGGGGACGACCATCCCGACGTTCTCCGACATCGTCCTGAACGGCGTCGTCGCGGTGGACAGCCCGGCCGGCACGACCTCGCTGTTCCAGGGCTACGACGCCAATCATCTGCTCGGCCTCGACCTGGAGAACATCCATCTGGACAACACAACTCAGACGGCTTCGAACGCCCGGATCGGGCTCTACAACTCGAACGTGGTGCCCTCGGGGCCGAACGTGGTCGTGACCCCGATTCACGCCTGGGGGTCGATCCCGTCCTGCCGCTTCCCGGCCTTCACCTATCCGCCGATTCAATAAGGAGCGGAAGGGTTAGCTGACCACGGGTCCCTTTGCTATCCAATCTGAGAGGAACTACCCACTCCGCCGGTGGGGCTTGACCTTTGCCTCGCGCGCCGCCAGGCGCTGCTGACGGCTGGTGTTGCGAGCTCCGCCGCGGATTGGCCTAAGCGTGTCCTCCGGCGTTACGGTGAGGTTCCGTGTCTGGCCGACAAGCGCCGCGAAATCGCGTTGACAACTATCGCAGTCGGCTGGGGTCACGGCCACCATCCAGTCGTAAAGCTTCTGCCACAACGCTGCGTGTACTTCTCCAATTGGGGCGGGCAAACGGGGGGCCTTCGCGCCGTTCGATCCGCTCGGCTGCGCGGGCCGCTCGAGCGTGTCCGGTACGAGCAGTTGATGGAGGGCGCTCAGTTTCGTCCTCGTCCCTTCGATGTCCTGGCTCACACGACGCTCGATGTCTGCCATCTCGTCGCTGGGATCAGGAGCGCGTTCCGCCCCGAACCTCTCTTCGAACTTCGGGATCCCCACGACGAATGGGTCGAACCCGTGCCGATAGCTCCACTCGGACATCCGGTCGATGAGTCCTAGCCGAGTCCGCCAGTGACGGTATTCGCCAGTGACCTCCCTGACCCAACGCCAAGCAGGGATTTCTTCGGCCAAGAGCGGGGTAATCTGGTCGCCCGAGGCGGATTTGCGAAGCTGCCATGCCCGGGCCCAGCGCTTGGCCGTCTCGCTAATCAGCATGCTCGCGTATGCGGCGAGTTCCCAGACATGCACGTTCTCCGTCCGGGCCGGAGTGCGGGAGCCGGACGGGAAGTATCTGGCCTCGAAGCGCTTGAAATGGGTTGTGTGGCGTAGCCCCCGCAGATCGGGGTCCTCGCTCAAGACCCAGTCGCGTCGTGAGGCGACGTGCACGCTGGTGGCGCGAGCCATGGCTTTCTCGAGCTGCCTCACGGCGAGAAACGCGAACATGTCGCGGGTGTCGTCGTCCATCGCGAGCGACAGATCCTGCTCACCCGTCTTCGACGACGGGCGCTCCTCACCCGCCGGCGGCGAGGAGTCGTTGACCGCAAGCAGGGGAAACGCAAGCAGGCAGGCGGCGTTGTAGCGCTCAGTCCAGGTGCGGAACAGGCCGGCGCGGGCGACCTTTGCCTCTAGATCCTCCGGCCTCGGCGGCCACTTTGTGCCGGTGGACTCTCGGTCGTGCCCATTGGTGGCAAGAAATTGGCGGTGCAGGTCGACCAGCTTGATCGTGAGCTCCACCGCGAGTGGGCTGAGCCAGGTCCGTGGCGACATGGGCCGCCGCAGCCGCCGGCTGATCGGCCTTAGGATCTCGGCGGCCAGCTGCGCGAGCAGATCGGAGAGTTGGACAAACTCGTCGGAATCGTGCGTGGCGTTCTCGTACTTCAGGCGCCCGTCGATGTGGTCGTCGGGCTTATCCGCGTCTTTGTGCCCGAGCCCGTGCTCATCGAGAAGCCGCTGGAGCTCTGGCCTCAGGCGCTGGCGAACGCGGTTGAGCTCTTCCGCACGGCTGTTCTGCTCCTCGGCCTCCAGCCATTGAAGCGAGGCCTTCTCGCCGGCGAGCAGAATCGCAAATCGATACGACGCGACGTCGCCGCTTATCTTGCGCTTTCGCCGCGACAGTGGGTTGTAGAGCTCCCTGGCCTGCTCCGTCTCGTCCGCGATATTCCGCGCCGCGAAGTAGGTGGCAGCTGCATCGACGAACAGTCCAAGCTTCTCCTGCACGTTGCCCAGGTGCAGCCTCAGATCCACACTCTTCGGGTCGAGCTCGAGGGCGGCGTAGCAATGTCGCAGCGCCTCGTCGTAGCGCCGCTCGGTGCTCAGCTGCTGTGAGCGCTCGAAGTGGTGGACGAGCTGGGACGGCATCGGGTAGTGCCTCCAGCCCGACCATGGCGGTCGGTTACTTAGCTTGGTGAGCGGCAGGATCACGGCGGTGACGAGGTCGGCCGCCTTGACGATCGCTTCATCGCAGCTTTTTGCGCATACCGTCTCGACCGGAAGCGCGCCGTGAGGAAGTCGTGTCACCTGAGTCGTAATGCGGTAGCGACACTCACTCGAAGATGCGCGCTCGACCACCAGCGAAGGGCTCACCTCGTAGCCGTGTGTCGGCGCCGCCGCTCGGAGCGCGCTGATCAGGCTGCCGAGGGGATTGTTGGTGTTGAGATGCTGCGCATCGAGCAAGTCCAGGTAGTCCTGAGGGGCGACGGCTCCGGGAATGGGAGTCGGCGCCTGTAGTCGCAGCTCTTGAAGGCGCCGGCGAAATGTATTGCTGAGCTGCACGACGTCGATCCCCGCCAGGTCGCTCGCACCTGCCGGTTGGGGGTGGACCGCAACACCGGCGTTCGAGGTGGACGACACGGCGAGGTCGCGCACCAAGATTGGTCCTGGTAGACGCACGAGGTACTCGAACGCGATCCGCCGGAAAAGGCCTCCGATCATAAGGACGAGGATCGCCGCAAGCACGATTGCTACCGGCCCCTTGCCGATCGTCGTGAGCAGCGCGCCCTTTCCCAAGACCGTGCTTTTTCCCGCAGGCGTGCCGACGGCACTGGCGATCACCACGAGCAGGAAGACGCACACAGCGATTCCCACGCACCGAAGTGCCACCGCAGGCCACGCCGGCTGGAGTCGCCGCTCGCGCCGCAGCCGCCAGCGTAGGCGGAGCCGAACGATCAACCCGCGCCGTGCGATTCGCCGACTTTGCGTGGCTACTCGAGCGGCCGTCTTCTTGACGCGGCCCTTAGGTACCTCAGTTGTCACCCTCTGTAAACCCCCGAAAAAAGTGATTTTAGCGGTCAGTGGGTCTTCAGTGGGTTTTTCTCTGAACCGTCATCGAGAAGTCACTGACGTTAATAAAAGCTACTTAGAACTCGCAATAAATCGCCGAAGCTACCAACCGTGCACGGCGGCCCCAGGTGATCGGCGCGGGTCTCCGCGAATCCCGCGCGGGGGGCCTCGTGGGTCGGCGTCAGCGGATGACGGGCTCGTCGGTGCCGTAGCGCTCGAGCGCTTCGCGATCGGGCATTCCCTCCCAATCCCCCGGCGCGGTCACGGCGAGGGCTCCGGCGCTCACCGCGGTGGCGAGTCGATCCACCGGCGGTTGGCCGCCAATCAGCTCGGCCAGGTAGCCGGCGACGAACGCGTCGCCGGCGCCGACCGTGTCGACGACGGTGACCTCCGGCGCTGGCACCTCGAACGTGGTGCCATCGATCCGGGCCAGGCAACCCCGCTCCCCGAGGGTGATCAGCACCTGGCGCGGCCCCAACGATTCCAAATCGAGGGCCGCCCGCTCGGGAGCGGTGTGACCGGTGAGGATCCGCGCCTCGTCGAGGCCGGCGCACACGAGGTCGCAGTCGCCCAGCACCGATCGGATGGCCGCCGCAGCGTCGGCCTCCGACCACAGCGCCCGGCGGTAGTTGACGTCGAAGCTGACGGTGGCGCCCGCCTCGCGGGCCACGGCGATGGCCCGGGTCAGGGCCCCGGCCGGGCCGGGTCCGAGCGCCAAGGTGATCCCGGTCCCGTGCAGCACGGCGGCGCCGGCGACCAGCTCCTCGGGCACGTCGCTCGCCTGTAGGTGCGACCCGGCGCTATCGCGGCGGTGGTAGATGACGTGCCCGCGACCGGCGGTGGGGCGCCAGCGGGTCATGAGCCCGGTGGCGGCGGGGTCCTCGATCGCCACCACCTCGACCCCCTCGGCCCGGAGCTCGCGCTGGATGAGCCGTCCGGGAGGATCGTCGCCGAGCCGGCCGATCCACGTCGCGGGCACGCCGAGCCGGCGCACGCCGATGGCGACGTTGGACTCCGAGCCGCCCAACCCGAACGTCATCGACTCGCCGTTGTGGACATGGCCGACGCCCGTCTGGGTGATCAACCCCATCGTCTCGCCGAGGGTGACCAACCCGGCATCGCTCATCGGCCGGTCCGAACCGAGCGCACCGCCGCCAGCGCGGCGCTCGCGCGGTCGCGGAGCGCATCCAGCGAGCCGCCGTCGAGCGCGTCGCCGATCAGCGGGCCGCCCAGGCCGACCGCGGCCGCCCCAGCCGACAGGTACTCGCCGATCTGGTCGATCGCGACGCCGCCGGTGGGGATGAGCGGGATGTGCGGCAGCGGTCCGCGCAGGTCGCGCACCAGGCGCGGACCGCCGCCCGAGGCAGGGAACAGTTTGACCGCGGAGACGCCGAGCTTCCAGGCGGTCAGGATCTCGGTCGCCGTGAAGGCGCCCGGGTAGCAGCTCACCCCGGCGCCCACAGCCGCCTTCGCAACCGAAACACACACGCCCGGACTGACGATGAAATCAGCGCCCGCGTCGAGCGCAGCGCCGACCTGATCGGCGTCGATCACGCTGCCGATACCGAGCGCGACGTCGCCGTCGAGCTCAGGCCGGAGCGATCGCAACGCGTTGAGAGCACCCGGTGTGGTCATCGTCAGCTCGAGGCACCGGATCCCGGCCTCGGCCAACGTCCGCGCCACGGCCGGGAGGTGCTCCTCGCGGTCGGCGCGGAGGATGGCCACGATCCCCGTGTCCGCCAGCTGCGGGGTGATCGGCACGTGATCGATCACTCAGCACCCCGCGCCGTCACGCCGCACCCGCCGACTCGAGCGCGACGGTCCCCGCCGTGCGTTCGGCCCCGTCCAGGCGCAGGCGGGTGAGAAGCTCGACGAGAAGATCGCGCAGCCCGCGGTCGCTCGCCAGATCCTCGGCGAACACCTCGCGTAGCGACAACAGTTCGTCGACGACCTCGGCCGGCTTCTCGCGCCCCGCCAGCCGAGCCGCGAACACATCGGCGAGCGGGTCGTCGACCACCAACGCACGCCCGCTGTCCGAGCGCCGGGCACTCACGAACCGCATCCAAGCGGCGACGCCCAAGGACGCGAGCGTCGGCGAAGCGCCGACGCGCCGCCGGTCGCGGATCGTCCCGAGCAGACGCTGCGGCAGCTTCTGGCTGCCGTCCATGGTGATCTGCTGCGTCCGGTGGCGAAGCGCGGGATTCGCGTAGCGGCGCATGAGGTCGCGCTTGTAGGCGTCGAGATCGAAGCCAGTCGGCAGTTCGAGCGTGGGCGGAACGTCGACCGCCATCAGCCCGGCGACGGCGGCCCGCAGGCCGTCCGAGCGGACCGCGTCGGACACGAGCTCATAGTCGGCGAGCTGGCCCAGATAGGCGAGCATCGAGTGGCTGCCGTTCAGCATGCGCAGCTTGATCCGCTCGTACGGGGCGACGTCGTCGGTCATCTCGGCCCCGGCCAGCTCCCACGCCGGCCGCGGTCCGGCGAAGTCGTCCTCGATCACCCACTGACTGAACGGCTCGGTGACGACGAGCCCACGATCGCGCACGCCGAGCACCCGCGCGGCGTCGTCGCGGTCCTCGGCGGTGGTGGCCGGGACGATCCGGTCGACCATCGTCGAAGGGAAGCGGACCGCAGACTCAATCCACTCGCGCAAGGCCTCCGAGCCGGAGAGGTGCTCGACGAAGTCGGAGACGAGGCCGGCCACGACGCGGCCGTTGTTCGGCAGGTTGTCGCAGCAGAGCACGGTGATCGGAGCGCCACCGGCGCGCCGCCGGCGCTCGAGGCCCTGCGCGAGCTGCCCAATCACCGTGCGGCTCGTCCCGTGCTCGAGGTCGGCTGCGACGTCCGGATCGTCGAGGCGGAGGCGGTTGGTGGCGGGGTCGATCCGATAGCCCTTCTCGCTGACGGTCAAGCTGATCAGCGCGGTGCTCTCCTCGGCAATCAGCGAAAGCAGTCCGTCGGGGTCTTCCAGCGCCCACCGCACCTCGCGCACGCTGCCCACCACGCGCAGGCGCTCCGGACCATCGCCACGCACGGCGACCGAGTAGAGGCCATCCTGGGGCGAGAGCACATCGACGACGTCGCGGCTGCGCTGGGTCACGCCGCAGATGCCCCAGTCGCCGCCGGCCTGCGCGATCGCCTCCTCGGTGTAGACGGCCTGATGCGCGCGGTGAAAGGCGCCGATCCCGAGATGCACGATCCCGATCCCCAGCCCGCGCGGATCGATCCGCGGTCGGTTCTCGGGCGGCAGGTCGCGAAGGGCGTCGAGGTTCAACCGGCCGGCGGTCCGGGCCGGGCTGGTAGCGGCGCTCACGGCGCGCTCACAGCACCGAGCCGAGCTGCCAGGGGTTGAACTCCTCGTCGCCGAAGTCAAGCTCTTCGCTCTTGGTGGGCCGACCGGAGGCGACCTCGATGATCTCGCGCCACAGCGCCTCGCCGAGCTCGTCGATGCTCGCGCGGCCGTCGAGCACGGGGCCGCAGTTGAAGTCCATGTCGTCGGTCATCCGCTGGTAGAGATCCTCGGTGGTGGCCAGCTTGAGACTCGGACTGGGCTTGCAACCGAACACCGAGCCGCGTCCGGTGGTGAAGCACACCACGGTGGCGCCGCCGGCGACGATGCCGGTCACCGACACCGGGTCGTATCCCGGCGTATCCATGAACACGAGCCCGGGCTCGGTCACCGGCTCGGCGTAGTCGTAGACCGCCGTCAGCGGACTCGACCCGCCCTTTGCCACCGCCCCGAGCGATTTCTCCTCGATCGTGGTCACGCCGCCGGCGCGGTTGCCCGGTGACGGATTGTTGTCGAGGTTGCCGCCGTCGGCGGCCGCGTAGTGCTCCCACCAGGCGACCCGGTCGAGCAGCCGTGAGGCGACCTCGGGTGACACCGCGCGGCTCGTGAGCAGATGCTCGGCCCCGTGGATCTCGGGTGTCTCACCGAGCACGGCGGTGCCGCCGGCCGCGACCAGGCGGTCCACCGCCGCCCCGAGCACCGGGTTCGCGCTCGCCCCCGACCAGGCATCCGAGCCACCGCAATTGAGGCCGAGGACGAGCTCGCTCACCGGTACCTGGGTGCGCTGGACGTCGCCGGCGATCGGCAACAGCTCGCGCACGGCCTGCACGCCGGCTCGGATCGTTGCGGCCGTGCCTCCCAAATGCTGGATGGTCAGGTGCTCGACGGGGATCCCGGGCGCGAGGTCGAACTGGTCGACCAGCGCGGAGACCTGGTTGACCTCGCAGCCGAGGCCGACGACGACGACGCCACCGACGTTGGGATGGCGCGCGTAGCCGGTGAGCGTGCGGCGCAGGAGGTCGAACCCTTCCCCGTCGCGGCTCAGCCCGCAGCCGCTGGGGTGGGTGATGGCCATGACGCCGTCGACGCCGGGATACTCGTCGAGCGCGCCGGGAGCCGAGAAGGCCGAGGCGATCCGACGCACGACGGTGGCCGAGCAGTTGACGGTGCTGAGCACCGCCACGTAGTTCCGCGTCCCGACGCGGCCGTCGGGGCGTACGAGCCCGGCGAACGTCGGCACCGCGCCGGTTCGGGTCGGTGAGGTGGGCGCGGCCGGTCTCGCCGGAGCGAGCACGGGATGCGCGACCGGGGGCCCGCTCGATGCGATCGCGCC
>DATBYI010000733.1:0-3922 GCA_036513815.1 Solirubrobacteraceae bacterium | reverse complement strand
ATCATGTTCTACGGCTTGCCCACAGATGTCAGCGATCCGGAGGCCGCGCGGCAGCTCGTCGACTGCGACTACCTCTTCCTTGCCGCCGACTCCCATCAGGCCAGGGCTGTCTTCAACGCACTGGTCCACCAGTACCTGATCCCAGGCGTGCAGATTGGCAGCCGAGTCGAGGTCGATCCTGACTCTGGTGTCGTCGGTCAGATCTTCTCCGTTGTGCGGCCCGTGACGCCGGACCACGGGTGCATGTGGTGCAACGGTCTGATCAGCTCCGCGAAACTCACCGACGAGGCGACAGGTTCCCGCGCGGGCGGCGGCCATGGGTATCTGAACGTCGATGACGCCCCGGCGCCGGCGGTGATGACCCTGAACGCGCTCGGCGTTGGGCAGGCGGTCAACGACTTCATGCTGTCCGTCACCGGCCTAAGGCTCCCGGGCGGAACGGTGGGTGACTATCAACGCCACGAGGTCCGCAGCGGATCCCGGACCTCGGAGCTCCCTCGGCGCGCGGGTGACTGCCCCGATTGCAGCAGTGCAGCCCACAGCGTTCTCGCCCGGGGGGATCGTGCCCGGCTTCCGGTGCGTGCCGCGGGCGTGTCCGGAATCCGGCGGCTCCGCTGGGACGCACGGCGACGGGTAGCCACCGGTCCATGATCATCGACAGAGGAGGTCAGACGGCCACAACGAGTCGGAGTCGCACGAGCGACTCGGCCACAACTCGGCTACTCGCCGGCGCTGAACCGCCCGGCGAATTCGGTGTTCTTCGCCGTCTTCGTACCCGCCGTCTCCACCTCACAAAGAATTCGAACCGCCCTCGGCACCAGCGGGGGCGGTTCTTCCGTACGCGCCGACTGCCATCGCGAGTGGGTGGTGCAGCAGTAGTGCCGCGACGAGGAGCACGCATGATCCCGCCGCGACCAGTGTTCCCGTCAGGCCGAGCAGCGCGACGAGGGGAGCGGCGATCAGAGAGCCGGCGACGATGCCGCAGATCGCCGCTGGATACGCCAGGCCGTAGGCGCGGGAGAGGACGGCATCGTCGAGCAGACGCGGGAGTGCGGTCTCGGAGAGCACCTCGCTGACGATCATGCCGCCGCCGAGGAGGAACGCGAGCGCCAGTGCGCTGAGCAGGTTGGTCGCCAAACCGAGCGCGGCGAGCGATATCGCGACCAGGAGCAGCCCAGCGGCGAGAATCCGGCGCCACTGGTCGGTCGCCTCGATCCGGGCCATGCCCATCGCTCCGGTCACGCCGCCCGCGCCGATCGCGCCGAGCAGCAGGCCATAGCCGCTGGTTCCGGCGGTCTTGCGGCCCACCAGGACAAGGGTTACGGTGACCAGGCCGGCGACTGCGCTGCAGAGCACCTCGGCGGCAGTGAGACGGATGGCGGTGGGAGCGCCCCGTAACGCACTGGCGCCGGCCCGCATGTCACCCAGCACGCTGGTGGCATTGGTAGCTGCGATCCCGACGGTGGGGCGGAATGCGTCCTGGGCGGCGATGGCGGTGACAGCGGTGGCGGACGCGAGGAAGGTCAAACCGTTGAGCGCAATGGCCGCGGCCGGTGAGGCGACTAGCAGGATCAGCGCGCCCAGCGCCGGACCGACCACGATGGCGGTCTGTCCAATGGCCGCCCGGGCGACGCTCGCACGCTGCAGCTCATCTTCAGCCACCAGACGCGCCGTAGAGGCCGCGACACACGGCGGATGGACCACCCCGGCGGCGGTCGCGGCGGCGGCGATCGCCGGGGCGAGGATGATCGGCAGCCCGGTGAGCGCCACGGCGGCGAGCGCCACCATCAGCAGCGCGCGAGCCAGATCCGAGGCGATTATCAGGTGGCGACGGTCGTAGCGGTGGGCGAGGACGCCGCCCAAGGGGCCGAGCACGACCATCGGGACCAGCCGCGCGGCGGTGGTCAGGGCCAGCAGGCTCGCCGAGTGCGTGCGCTCAAAGACGACGGCGAGCAGGGCGACGTTGTAGAGCCAATCGCCGCAGGCAGACACCGCGAGGCTGAGCAGAAGGAGAGCAAAGCGGCGGTCGCCCGGCAGGCGAGGAAGGCGGGGGAGATGAGTGCGGGTGGGGAGCATGGACACAGCATCGGTCTAGGCGTGCCACCGCACATCGGGCAGTTGCCCGATCTTCGCGGCCAGGGGGGACTCATATTGCGGGCCTAGGTACCTCAGTGGCTAGGATCCACCGAGTCCTGGGCATTCTTTTCAGCCTTTGGCCGGCACCCGGACCAGGCCGCGCCGGTGCGCTACGGCGGCGGCCTGCACCCGCGTGGACACTCCAAGCTTGGCGAGTATGTTGGAGACGTGGACGCTGGCCGTCTTGCGTGAGATGACCAACTGTTCGGCGATCTCCGTATTGGACAGCCCGTCGGCGACCAAGCGAAGGACTTCGGCCTCCCGCGCGGTCAACCCAAAGCGCTCGAGCTCGTCCGGCACGCCCGCCGTGGCCTCCTCGGGCTCCTCGGGGCCGTTCACGGAGAGGCGGGCACCTCGGATCAGGGCCTGAATGTCCTGGAGCATCGGAACGGCGCCCATCATCTGGGCCAGCTCGACAGCCTCCTGCGCCGACGTTGCCGCCGCCTCGGAGTGGCCGTGGCCGGAAAGCGTCTCGGCGTGACGCAGCAACGCGTAGGCGAGCGGCAGCGGCTCGTTCATCGCTCGGCAGGCGGCTATCGCGTGCGCCCATGCGTCGACCTCCTGTTCGCGATGCACGCGAGCATGCTCGGCGCGGACAAGGGCGAGATGCCCCAAGTCCGCGGGAGTCGTGGCGGCGGTCCGCTCGGCGCCCTCGTGGAGCTCGACGATTCGCTGCTCGGCATCGATCGCGAGTTCTCCTGCGTCGCGGGCGGCGAGACTGCGCTCGGCCTCGACCCGCGCTCCGAGCGACATGAGCGGCCACTTGTAGCGGGGCTCGTCGCCGAGGTCTTCCCGACCCAGTGCGTCGGAGATAATCTGACGCGCCCGGATTAGATCGGCGCTGGCGCGGGCGATCTCGGCCTCGACGCCGGCCAGTGGCAGGGTGAACTGCGGGGCCGTGGCGTTGCGGAGGTGTCGGCGGGCCTCGCGCAGATCGGCCGAGGCCTCGTCAGACCGTCCGCTGAGTGCATGCAGTTCTGCGCGCACGAGCAGTAGGGAGCTCGCGAACACGCCGGGGGCCTCGGCGCCCAGGGCCGTGGCCGCCACGGCAGCGTCCCAGCGACCGGAACGCATCAGCGCCTCACCTTTGTTGCTCCGGATGATCGCGCCCAAAGTGCGGCTGAACCCTGCCTGCTCGGCGAGCGCGATGCCGCGCTCGGCGGTCTGCACCGCCTCGTCGTAGCGACCGAGCATCAGCTGGGTATCGGACAGCGCGATGAAGGACCGCGTGGCCAACCAGGGCACCCCGGTTCGCGTGGCTTCATCGGCGACCTGCTCAGCCAGCGCCATACCCCCTTCGACCTCGCCGCGGTAGACCATGGCGACAGCGAGCATGTATTGGGCCTCCAGCCTCTCCTCCGTGGCGTTGACCGCCTGCGCCGCCTCAAGGGCGCGCTGCGCCAGCTCACCCGCCCGCGAGATCTGATCCATCCGAGCCAGGGCGCGGGCAAACGAGCTGAGGACCTGGGAGCTGACTTTGCTGGGAAGATCGCGGGGCAGCAGCGCCTCGGCCTGCTCGAACACGGCGAGAGCCTCGCTGTCACGGGCGAGATCGACGAGCAGCGTGGCACGGCGCACGAGCAGCGTGGCGCGGCGCTCAAGTGTTCCACCGTAGCCGACCTCGCCCAGCGCCTGGTCGACAAGGGCCAGTCCGCGATCGACCGCCCCGGCCCTGGCCGCCGCCGACGCCGCCGCCTCGAGCAGCTCGGAATGGCCGATCCCGGCCCGCTCTTCCGCGCCGGGCACCTGGGGCCACAGCTCGAGGGCGCGTTCGAAATGGCGCTGG